>JBAVMZ010000048.1:0-5906 GCA_049690595.1 Occallatibacter sp.
GCCCCGGCTGCGCCTGTGGCGCTTTGCGGGCGAGGGCCCCGAGGCCGCACCGGCCGGCGAGATCGCCTTCCCCGAGCCGGCTTACAACGCCCAGCCCCACATCAACCGCATCTTCGACACGCCGAGTTTCCGCTACGCCTACCAGTCGCTGGTGACGCCGCCGTCCGTGTTCGAGTACACGCTGGCGACCGGCGCCTCCGCGCTGCTCAAGCAGCTTGAGGTTCCGGGCGGCTTTGACCGCACGCTCTATGCGAGCGAACGCATCCAGGCCACCGCGCCCGACGGCGTGCGGGTCCCCGTCTCGCTGGTCTATCGCAAGGACCGGCGGACGGAGGGGCGGAATCCGCTCTACGTCTACGGCTACGGGTCTTACGGCTACTCGCTTCCGCTGGGGTTCAGTTCCAACCGGCTGAGCTTGCTGGACCGCGGCGTGGTGATGGCCTACGCGCACATCCGCGGCGGCGGCGACCTGGGTAAGCCCTGGCACGACGCGGGCAAGATGCTGGCCAAGCGCAACACCTTCACCGACTTCATCGCGTGCGTGGAGCACCTGACGGCCGGGGGCTACGGCGACCCGGCGAAGGTGGCCATCGAGGGCGGGTCGGCGGGAGGGTTGCTGATGGGCGCGGTCACTAACCTTCGTCCCCAGATATTCCGCGCCGTGGTCTCGCACGTGCCGTTCGTGGACGTGATGAACACCATGCTCGACGCCACGCTGCCGCTTACCGTCCCCGAGTACGAGGAGTGGGGCAATCCCAACGAGGAAGAGTATTTCCACTATATGTTGAGTTACTCGCCTTACGATAACCTGCGCGCGGCGAGTTATCCTGCGATGCTGGTCAAGACATCGCTCCACGATAGCCAGGTGATGTACTGGGAGCCGGCCAAGTATGTGGCCAAACTACGCACGCTGAAGACCGATAACAACCGGCTGCTGCTGGTGACCAATATGCAGGCCGGGCACGGCGGCGCGAGCGGGCGCTACGACTATCTGAAGGAGATTGCGTTCGATTATGCCTTCCTGCTGCGCGAGCTGGGGCCGGTGAGTTAAGCTGGCTTGTGACTCCTGGAGGAGCGATGCGGACGTTTGTCATCTTTCTCTGTCTTTTTGCTTCCGTTTGCATCCGCGCACGGGGGCAGGAGCAGCCGGCCGCAGCAGCGAAGGCAGGTGCAGACGCGGTTCACGCTGCGCAAGAGAGTGTTCAGGTTTACGCGCCAGGTGGGGACACAACAGCGCCTGAGCTTGTTCCATTGCCAGAGCCGCCATTTACGCCCGTCTCCTGCAAAAAGAGCGAGCGGACCCGGGGAGAAATCGCGATATCCACCATCGTGAACGATCGCGGAGTACCGAGGAATGTATATTTCCTTCGGCCGATCGGGAACGACCTCGACCTCATGGCGTTGCGGCTGGTCTCGCTGGACCGCTTCCACCCCGGGCTTCGTGCAGGTGTTCCGGCCGCGGTTGCGGTTTCGGTGATCGTAACGTTGGACGTTTGCGCGGTGCAGAAAAAGGCGGAAGATGGGACCAAAAAGCGAATACTCCGCCTGCACGCCCAACCTGAACAGAAGCTGGGCGCCCCGGAGGACGTACCCTCGTCGGCTGCCCTGGTGCAAGGCCCACCCCAGACGCAAGAGTCGAAGAAGACCGCGAGTCCGGCTTCCGAAAGCAATGGCGAAGTGCCCTTGCCGGAAGAGGCAAAGCCTTTCAAGGCCGGTACGGGAGTGACGGCGCCCCGCCTCGTTTTCTCGGCTGACGCCGAATACACCGACGAGGCTCGCCGGGCGCATATCAATGGAACTTGCCTATTGAGTCTGATTGTCGATGCCTACGGTATGCCGCAGCACATTCAGGTTGTACGCTCGCTCGGCCACGGGCTGGATGAGAACGCCGTCGCCGCGCTGCGCCGTTATCGCTTCAAGCCAGCCTTGCGCAACGGAACGCCCGTCGCGGTCATGCTCAACGTCGTGGTCAATTTCCGCTTGACGTGACTTCGGCAGGAAATGTGCTACCGTGGTGGGCATCCGCACGCCGAGAGGAGATCGCGATGCTGAGAGCCGGATGCCTGCTGGCGCTGGTGACGATCGCAGCCGGAACCGCGGGAGCGCAACAGGAGATCGCCCCCTCCACCACCGACGGGCCTATCGCGATCAAGCCTGCCGCGCCCATACCCGACAAGGATGGCGTCTACTCGGTCGGGCCGGGGATCGAGCCGCCACGGCTGGTGCGCGCCGAGCCGGCTCTCTACCCGGCCGACGCGCCCCCGCTCGATCGTCCGATGAGCTGCATCTTTTCCACCGTCATCGGCGTGGACGGAACGCCGTCGAAGATCCAGCTTGCCCGCGGATGCCTTCAGGAGCGATTCGTCGCACCCTCCATCGAGGCGATCCAGCACTCGCAGTTCGAGCCGGGAACCTGGAACGGCAAACCGGTTCCGGTCCTGATTCGCGTGCTCATCGGCTACCGGTACCCCGGGACCCCGGGAACCCTGCGGATCGCGCTGCTCTACCGGGAGGGCTTCGGCCACGGCCCTCCCCGCGAGCGGGCCTTCGACAAGCCACCGATCGTGACGCACATGGTCAATGCCGAGTACTCGGAGGACGCACGACGCCGCAAGATTCAAGGCGTGGTCATGGTCTCTGCGCTGGTGAGCACGGAGGGGGTGCCGACGGACCTGCGTGTTGAAAGGTCGCTGGGCTACGGGCTGGATGAGTCGGCGCTGGGCTGCGTCAGCCAATACGAATTCAAGCCCGCAACCAAGGACGGTGTCCCGGTTGCGGCCCGAATCACCGTCGAGGTGAACTTCCGGCTCTATTAGAGCGGTTCCACAATTCATCCACCTTTTCCTGCATCGTGCAGGGTGGCGTTTTCTTGAGGAAAACGCCACTTTGCAGCCGTGGCTTCGGGGTACAGCAATTATGGAACCGCTGTGGGCCGGGAGCGTTGTGGTAGATTGTTGGGTGCTTCCGGCGCGCATCGATCGCCGCCGGTGGGAGGCTCTGCAATGCAATACCGCAACTTTGGCAAGCTCGATTTCCATGTCTCCGCGCTCGGCTTCGGCTGCATGCGGCTGCCC
Organism: Occallatibacter sp.; assembly: GCA_049690595.1. Classification (GTDB taxonomy): domain Bacteria; phylum Acidobacteriota; class Terriglobia; order Terriglobales; family Acidobacteriaceae; genus Telmatobacter. The sequence continues at coordinate 3,075 of JBAVMZ010000048.1, forward strand.
AGCGTGGACGGCAAGCGGGGCAGCGGCCAGATCGACGAGGGCGAAGCCATCCGCATGATCCGGCGCGGGATCGACGGCGGAATCAACTACCTGGACAGCGCCCATGTGTATCACGAGGGCAGGAGCGAGGTGGTTCTGGGCAAGGCCCTGCGCGACGGCTACCGCGAGCGGGTGCGCGTGGCAACGAAGCTGCCGGTCTGGGCTGTGGCCGCCGAGGGCGACTTCGACCGCCTGCTCGACGAGCAACTGACGCGGCTGGGGACCGGGCACATCGACTTCTATCTGCTGCACGCGTTGAGCCGGGAGCGCTGGGAGGGGCCGGTGCGCCAGTACAATCTGCTGGCCCGCGCGGAGGCCGCGCTGAAGGATGGCCGCATTGGCTGCCTCGGCTTCTCGTTCCACGACGACTACCCGGCCTTCGAGCAGATCCTGACCGGCAGCGACCTGTGGAGCTTCTGCCAGATTCAGTACAACTATATGGACACGGAGACGCAGGCCGGGACGAAGGGGCTGCGGCTGGCCGCGGAACGGGGCCTGGCTGTCGTCGTCATGGAGCCGCTGCTGGGCGGCCGCCTGGCCGACCCGCCCGCCGATATTCGCGCTCTGATGGACGCGCATACGCCGCGGCGCTCGGCGGCCGGCTGGGCGCTCCACTGGCTCTGGGATCAGCCCGAGGTTTCTGTGGTGCTGAGCGGCATGAGCACGATGGAACAGGTCGAGGAGAACCTTGCGCTGGCCGGCTCTTCCGGCGCCGGTTCGTTCACCGCCGGGGACCGCGCGCTGATTGCCCAGGCGCGGGAGATTTATCTCGAGCGGACGCAGATCCCCTGCACCCGGTGCGGTTACTGCATGCCCTGCCCCACGGGGGTCAACATCCCGGCCAACTTCGAGTACTACAACTACGCCTTTCTCTACGACGGCGTGGCCGACGCGCGCTTCCGCTACAAGATCTTCCTCCACGAAGAGCAGCGCTCCGGCGCCTGCATCGCCTGCGGAGTCTGCCAGGAGGCCTGCCCGCAGGGTATCGCCATTCCCGAGTGGATGCCGAAGGTGACCGAACTGCTGGCGCAGGGGTGAGCGCGGCCGGACTCCGCCCGGGCCCGGGGACTGGAGAGCGCTGCGGCGACGGTCCTCCATTCGCCTGGCGGTGGGCGCGTCACGGCCGCTCGAGATAACGTTCGATGGGTATGAAGGAGAAACAGACAATGGGCAGAAGACGCACGATTTCACTCACCGCGGCGCTGGTGGCCGCTGGCTTGCTTGCGACGGCGCTGGCCGCCGGGGCGCAGAGTCTGGCCGGCCGCTGGGCCGCCACGGGCAAGACGATGGACAACGGCGAGCAGCAGAAGGGGCTGCTCGAACTCAAGCAGGACGGTGACAAACTCACCGGCACGCTGCAGGCCCTGGGATTCAAAAACGGCGTGACCGGCAAGGCCACCGGCGCGCACTTCGAGCTCTGGGGCGAGGGCTGGAACGACCCCAGGCCCTTCATCGTCGGCGACCTGGTCAACGACGAACTCCATTTTGTTCAGTGGGGAGACAAGATCGTGGCGCACCGGGCCACGGCGGCCGACGAGATCCCGCAGCCGGCCTACATTGAGCCGCCGGCGCTGCACAAGGTGGCTTCAAACGGCCTGGCCAAGACGCCGCCGATGGGCTGGAACAGTTGGAATCTCTTTGCCGAGAAGGTGGACGACCAGACGGTGCGCACCATGGCCGACGCGATGGTCTCGAGCGGCATGAAGGACGCCGGCTACATCTACGTCAACATCGACGACACCTGGGAGGGCGTGCGCGACGCCCAGGGCAACTTGCAGTCGAACCACAAGTTCCCTGACATGAAGGCGCTGGCCGACTATGTTCACTCGAAGGGGCTGAAACTGGGCATCTATTCCTCGCCCGGCCCGCGCACGTGCGCGAGCTATCCGGCCAGTTACGGCCACGAGTTCCAGGATGCCAAGACCTTCGCCGCCTGGGGCATCGACTATCTCAAGTACGACTGGTGCAGCGCCGGCTCCATCTACAAGAACGACGCCCTGCAGCCCATCTATCAGAAAATGGGCGACGCGCTCCAGTCCACCGGCCGGCCCATCGTCTACTCGCTCTGCGAATACGGCATGGGCGACGTGGAGAAGTGGGGCGCGGACGTTGGCGCCAACCTGTGGCGCACCACCGGCGACATCCGCGACGAGTGGGCGAGCATGATCGACAACATCGAGAAGCAGGTCAAGACCGCGCCCTCGGCCGGTCCAGGCCACTGGAACGACCCCGATATGCTCGAGATCGGCAACGGCCACATGACCGCCGACGAGTACCGCACCCACATGAGCCTGTGGTCGCTGACGGCCGCGCCGCTGCTGGCCGGCAACGACATCCGCACGATGACCGCGGAGACGAAATCGATTCTGCTCAACAAGGAAGTCATCGCCATCGATCAGGACCCGGCGGGCAAGCAGGCGTCTCCGGCGAAGAAGGGCGATCTGGAAACCTGGATCAAGCCGCTGGCCGACGGGAGCGTCGCCGTTGGCGTGGTGAACCATGGCGCGAGTCCGGCCGACGGCACGGTCAACGCCGCCGATCTGAACCTGGACGGGGCCGCGAAGCACGCCCGCGACCTGTGGAGCCACAAGGACGTGAAGTTCGCCAAGGGCGTCTACACGGCCACGATTCCCTCGCACGGGGTGCTGCTGCTGCGGGTCTCGGCAAAGTAGCAGGCCGTCGTCGCGACGAAAGAAACAATTCTGAGGCTCTTGGAGCGCCTATTTTGGAGGCTGGAACGAAAGCGCGGGCGGGGACGCCCGCGCTACAGCCGGCCAGGAGGCCAGCGCTACG
>JBAVMZ010000049.1:0-10768 GCA_049690595.1 Occallatibacter sp.
GGTCAGGGTGCAGCGCCTGCGGCGGGTGAGCCACGGGGTTGGGATTCGAAGTGTCCAGCAGCGGCTGCTGCTCGGGCGGCAGAGCGGGCTCCATCAGGCCGGGCAGGCGCTCGGCCATGATGGCCGAGGCCTTCTCCTGCTCCTTGATGGCTGCCGCTTCGGCGCCCTTCTCGGCCTCGCTCGTAGCCAGGTCCTGCTCCTGCTCCGGAGCGAAGCGCGGCTGCGCGGAGGTGATGACCAGCACTTCGTCGAGGCGGTCGAGACGGGCGCCGGGGCGGATGACGACATCGATGAAGGAATCGCGGTCGGGGTCGCGGACGACCTTCTCGACCACGCCGACGGGCAGGCCGCGGGGAAAGATCTGGTCACCGCCGGCGGTGAGGACCTTCTCGCCGGGCTGGATGCGCTGGTCGGCGAGGATGCCGACAATCTGCGGCCTGCCCTCGGCGTTGCCGCGCAGGATGCCGCGGATGCGGGTGGTTTCAAGGATGACGCCGGCGCCGGAGGTCTGGTCGTTGATGGCCAGCACCTGCGCCGAGTGGGGAAAGACCTCGCGCACCTTGCCCACGATGCCCTCGGGGGTGATGACGGCCATGTCGCGGGCCAGCCCGTCGGCCGAGCCCTTGTCGAGATAAAAGACGCGCGAGTGGTCGCTGCCGCTGGTGCCGATGGCCTGCGCGGCGAGGGTCTGGTAGATGTACTTCTGCTGGAAGCCGATGAGCGCCTCGAGCCGCTGGCCCTGCCTGGCGTCTTCGAGCAGTTGCGCCTGCTCCAGACGCAGGCGGTCGACGGTCTTCTGCAGTTCCAGGTTCTTCTCGCGCACGCGGTGTAGGTCGATGTAGTTCCGCCAGAGGCCGATGGCGCCGATCTTGGAGCCATGAAAGAAGCGCTCGGGCGGCGAGACCAGCGCATCGGCCCACAATCGGATCAGCCGCACGCCGGGCCCGTCGGCCGGGTCCAGCGTGTTCTGCCCCGCGGCGGTCCGGCGCACCTGCACGGCCAGCCCGACGATCTGCACAAGCAAGACGGCCAGCAGCACGAGCAGGTTCCGGTAGCGGACGACAAACGATTCCATGGCGAAGTCGGAGAGCAGGGATTAGGGATTAGGGATCAGGATTCGTGCGGGATGGGGCAGGGTCGGCGCCATCGTTTGCAGCGTCCACAAAGCAGACCCGAAATCAGCCGTCGCCGCCGGTTACCCGCACACAGCAACTACTCCCAAATCCCTGTTCCCTAATCCCTGCCTTTAGTCGATCTTGATCTTGCGCAGCAGGCGGAAGTCGGAGAGCATCTTGCCGGTGCCGAGGACGACGGAAGCGAGCGGGTCGTCGGCGACGGAGACGGGCAGACCGGTTTCCTCGCGGATGCGCTTGTCCAGGTTCTTGATGAGCGCGCCGCCGCCGGTGAGGACGATGCCGCGATCGCTGATGTCGGCCGAGAGCTCGGGCGGGGTGCGTTCGAGAGCGACGCGGATGGCGTTCATGATGACGGCGATGCACTCGCCCAGCGCCTCGCGAATCTCCGAGTCGTCGACCGTAATGCTCTTGGGCACGCCCTCGATGAGGTTGCGGCCCTTGATCTCCATCGAGAGCGGCTTTTCCAGCGGGAAGGCCGAGCCGATCTCGATCTTGATCTGCTCGGCGGTGCGCTCGCCGATCAGCAGGTTGTACTTGCGCTTGAGGTAGTTGGTGATGGCCTCGTCCATCTGGTTGCCGGCCATGCGGACCGAGCGCGAGTAGACGATGCCTGAAAGCGAGATGACGGCGATGTCCGTGGTGCCGCCGCCGATGTCGACGACCATGTTGCCGCCGGGCTCCTGGATGGGCAGGCCGGCGCCGATGGCGGCCACCATCGCCTGCTCCACCAGGAACACCTCGCTGGCCTTGGCGCGATAGGCCGAGTCCTCGACCGCGCGCTTCTCCACCTGGGTGATCTCGGACGGCACGCCGATGACGATGCGGGGATGCACCAGCATCTTGCGGTTATGCGCCTTCTGAATGAAGTAGTTGAGCATCTTTTCGGTGACTTTGAAGTCGGCGATGACGCCGTCCTTCATTGGCTTGATGGCCACGATGTTGCCGGGCGTGCGGCCCAGCATCTCCTTGGCCTCCTTGCCCACGGCTTCCACCTCGCCGGTGTTCTTGTTGATGGCCACGATGGAGGGCTCGTTGACGACGATGCCCTTGCCGGCCGCATAGACCAGCGTGTTGGCCGTTCCCAGGTCGATGGCCAGGTCGGAGGAAAACATACTGAAAAGCGAGCGCAGGCCGTGCGACCGCCCGGAGCGGGATGGATAACCATTCAATGCCATTGGAGAATTGCGTCTACCTCAAGACTTATTGTACGGCCAGCGGGCAGAAGCCGTATCACAAGGGGATGCGCGGGACCAGGGATAGGGAGGCGGACGGGCATCCAGGCAGTTACCGGGGGAGCTGGTTGTGTGCCTGGAAACGGCTTTTCCGAGCCCTGGGAGACCGCCCCGGCGTCGCTGCGGTATGCTTTCCTGCGGACCCGGTCCGGGCAGAAGCCGGCGGTTTGGCCTCTCGATGGTTCTAGTTGGCCAACCCTGAGCCCCGATCCCTGACGCCTGATCCCTTTTTTGCGAGGTTCCTCATGAGCTATCCCACGTACCAGAATCTGATTGGCGGGCAATGGCAGCCCGCCGTGAGCGGCAAGACCATCCTGAACCTGAACCCGGCCGACCACTCCGACGTCGTGGGCGCCTTCCCCAGCTCGCACGGCGAGGACGTGAACCTGGCCGTGGCCGCCGCAAAGAAGGCCTACGCCTCTTGGCGACTGGTGCCCGCGCCCAAGCGCGCCGAGATCCTGGTCAAAGCCGGCCTGCTGCTCCAGGAGCGCAAGGAGAAGTTTGCCCGCGACATGACCCGCGAGATGGGCAAGGTGCTGGCCGAGACCCGCGGCGACGTGCAGGAGGCCATCGACGAGGCCTTCTACGTGGCCGGCGAGGGCCGCCGCCTCTTCGGCGTGACCACGCCGAGCGAGCTGCAGAACAAGTTCGCCATGAGCGTGCGGATGCCGGTGGGCGTGGTGGGCCTGATTACGCCGTGGAACTTCCCCATGGCCATCCCGAGCTGGAAGCTCTTCCCTGCCCTGGTGGCCGGCAACACCTGCGTCATCAAGCCGGCCACGGACACGCCGCTCTCGACCTACAACCTGGTGCAGACGCTGGTGGACGCGGGGCTGCCGGCGGGGGTGGTCAACATCGTGGCCGGCTCGGGCGGGGCGGTGGGCACGCCGCTCGTCGAGCACCCGGATGTGCGCGCCATCAGCTTTACCGGGTCGAGCGATGTGGGCTCGTACGTGGGCCAGAAGGCGGCAAAGTACTTCAAGGCCGTCTCGCTGGAGATGGGCGGCAAGAACGCGCAGATCGTCCTCGACGACGCCAACCTGGAGATCGCCCTCGACGGCGCGCTCTGGGGCGCCTTCGGCACCACCGGCCAGCGCTGCACGGCGACCAGCCGCATCCTGCTCCAGAAGGGCATCGCGGAGCAATTTACAGCCGAGTTTGTGGCGCGAGCGAAGGCCCTCAAGGTCGGCAACGGCATGGACGAGTCGGCGCAGGTGGGTCCGCAAGTGAATCCCAGCCAGATTGAGACCAGCGCGAAGTACGTGGCGATTGCCCTGGACGAAGGCGCGAAGTTACTCACCGGAGGGCGCCAGCTTATCGAGGGAAGTTATGCCCACGGGACCTTCTTCGAGCCGACGGTGCTGGGCGGAGTTACCCGGAATATGCGGATTGCGCGCGAGGAGGTCTTTGGGCCGGTGGTTTCGCTGATCGAGTTCGACAGCTTCGAGGAAGCCGTCTCCATCGCCAACGACATCGAGTACGGCCTCTCGACCGCGCTCTATACGAAGGACGTGAACCGCGCCTTCGCGGCCATCCGCGACCTCGAAGCCGGCATCACGTACATTAACGCGCCGACGATTGGCGCCGAGGTGCACCTGCCCTTCGGCGGCGTCAAGCAAACCGGCAACGGCCACCGCGAAGGCCTTGGCGCCATCGAGTTCTTCACCACCTGGAAGGCTGTCTACGTCGATTACTCCGATAAGTTGCAGCGGGCGCAGATCGACAACCAGGAGTAAGGTGCTCGCAAATCAGGAGAACCGGTCTATCTTCCGAGAGACGTGGAAGGCATGAGTTTTTCTATGACTGCCAAGGAAGTACGGCTCTTGGCGAGAATCTGGGGAAGGCGTCGTTTTGCGGGGATTTTGAGGTTTTGAGAATCCGGGTACACTCGGTCTCATGAGGGAGAACGACTGGACGAGGGTACTGGGCTGGCCTGGGTACAAGGTATACCGGGCGGAGATCGACGAGCCGGCCAAGCGGCTGAGGCTGTGGGTGCGGCGCAAACGCGGGAACAAGCAACTGGTCTGCTCCGGCTGCGGTCAGTTGGTGAGCGCCATTGCCGAGACCTATGAGCGGGAAGTGCGCGACCTTCCCTGGTCTGAGTATCTGACTAACGTGGTGGTTGAACTGTATCGGCTGCGCTGCCCGCGTTGCGGCGTCAAGGCGGAGAAGGTGCCGCAACTGCCCAGCAAGGCGCCCTTCAGCAAGCGCTTCGAGGACGCGGTGGGCATGGCCTGCGAGAGCGCCGCGGCCAGTCGCGTGGCGCGGCAGTTCGGGCTTTCGGCGAACGCCGTGCTGGCCATCGATCTGCGCTATCTCGGGCGCTGGTCCGAGAGCCGCAAGAAGCCCGCCCTGCGCCACATGGGCGTGGACGAAATCCATCTCGGCAAGAAGCAGAAGTTCATCACCGTGGTGAGCAACCTGGATGCGGCCGAGCCCGTGTGGTTCGGACAAGAGCGGAAGAAAGAGACCCTCGATGAGTTTTTCGAGAAGCGGTTGAGTCCCTTTCAGCGCGGCGCTGTCCAGGCGGCCTGTGTGGATATGTGGGAGCCGTTCCGGCAGAGTATCGAGCAGTGGTTGCCCAAGTGCCGCATCGTCTACGACAAGTTCCATATCATGCAGCACGCCAACGCGGCCGTGGACGAGGTGCGGCGCGCCGAGTTCTTCCGCAAGGGCGGCACGGCGCGTGCGGTGGTGAAGGGCAAACGCTGGCTGCTGCTGTCGCGTTGGGTGAATCTGAACACCGAAAAGCAGCGGCAACTCAACGCTCTGTTCACACTGAACCGGCGCGTGATGAAGGCCTATTTCTTGAAGGAGAGCCTGGACCGGCTATGGAGTTATCGCTACGAGGGCGCGATGATGCGCTACCTGATGAGCTGGATCGATCAACTGCGCTGGCAGCGGCTCAAGCCCATGGAAAAGCTGGCCGACATGCTGCTACGCCATACAGAGGGAATCCTCAACTACTGCCGGACCGAGGTGCGGCTGGGAGTGGTGGAGGCGGTCAACGGCAATATCAGAGCGCTGCTCAAACGCGGACGCGGATACCGCAACCTCAACTACCTGCTGCTGAAAGCACAGCGGCTGGCCGACACGAGAACCGAATTCGTCGCTTTCCAGAAAGCCGCGTAAAACGCACACTTCTCCACTTTCTCGCCAAGAGCCGATTTTCTCTGGGGAGGTTCCTCGGAGTTTGCCGAGGGACCGATTATAGGCCCTGCCGATGACCACTGGTTTTCAGGCAGGCTGCGAGTTTGACCATGAGTGCATTCTCCAGCCTCACGGCTTGCCCGCCAGCACATTGCGCAGGGCAAAGCTCGTCTCCAGCCGCGTCACGCCCGGCAGCCGCGAGAGTTCGTTCTGGTGCAGCCGGCCGTAGTCGTCGATGCCGGCCACGCGCACCTCGAGCATGTAGTCGTACTGGCCGGCCATCAGGTAGCAGTTGACCACAGCCTTGACCCGCCGCACCGCCGCTTCGAAGGCCTCCAGCACCGCGGCCGACTGGCGCTCCAGCGTCACGCGAATGTAGACCGTGCGCCGCTTGCCCAGGAAGCGGTCGTCGATCAGCGCGCGGTAACCGCGGATGGCGCCCGAGGCCTCGAGAGCCTGGATGCGCCGCGAGGCCGCCGAGGCCGACAGGCCCACCGCTTCGCCCACCTCGTAGTTGGTGGCGCGTCCGTGGCGCTCCAGATGCCCGAGGATGGCCGCGTCCAGATCGTCGAGCTCGGCGCCCGGGACGCCCTGGCCATGGACTCCATCGGCGTCGCCCACACCTTCGCCTGAATCGTGCATCAGGCGGTCATTTCTCTCACGCCTCGTTCCCATACGCCTCTTTTATCACAAAGTTTGCATACATTGAAAGCGATTTGCGCCGTACATTTTTGGTGTCTAGAGCCCATGCGCGCCGCCGCGTCCCTGCTGGTACTGCGAGGCCCGGCGCCTCGGCTCGGCACGGCCGCCCGGTCCATCCCACGGCCCGAAGAGGAGAAAAACAATGATCATTGGCGTTCCCAGAGAGATCAAGGACAACGAAGCCCGCGTCGGCGTCACCCCGGCGGGCGTGCGCGCACTTACCGAGACCGGCCACAAAGTGCTGGTCGAAACCCAGGCCGGAGCCCTTTCCGGCTTCCCCGACGCCGAGTACGCAACCGCCGGCGCCGAGATCGTCAACGACCCCGCCCAGCTCTGGGCCCGCGCCGAGACCGTGGTCAAGGTCAAGGAGCCCATCGAGCGCGAGTACCCCTACTTCCGCGACGGCCTGGTGCTGTTCACCTATTTGCACCTGGCGCCGGTGCCGGAGCTGACGGAGAAGCTGCTCGCCACCGGCGTCATCGGCATCGCCTACGAGACCGTGCGCGACCGGGCCAACACCCTGCCGCTGCTGACCCCCATGAGCGAAGTGGCCGGCCGCATGAGCGTGCAGGTGGGCGCGGCTTATCTTGAGAAGGAGCACGGCGGCCGCGGCATCCTGCTGGGCGGCGTCCCGGGCGTTCCGCCGGCCAACGTCACCATCATTGGCGGCGGCGTGGTGGGCACCAACGCGGCCAAGATCGCCGTGGGCATGGGCGCCAAGGTTACCCTCATCGACTTGAACCTGAACCGGCTGCGCGAGCTCGACGACGTCTTCAACGGCAAGCTCTTCACCCTGGCCTCGAACAGCTACAACCTGGAGCGCGCCACCCGCGAGGCCGACTTGGTGATCGGCGGCGTCCTTATTCCCGGCGCCACGGCTCCCAAGCTGGTCACCCGGCAGATGGTGGCCAACATGAAGAAAGGCTCGGTCATCGTCGACGTGGCCATCGACCAGGGCGGCTGTGTGGAGACGGCCCGGCCGACCTCGCACTCGAATCCCAGCTACGTGGTGGACGGCGTGGTGCACTACTGCGTGACCAATATGCCCGGCGCCGTGCCGCACACCTCCACCCTGGCGTTGACCAACTCGACCTTCCCGTACCTGGCGCGCATCGCCAGCCTGGGCGCCGTGGAAGCGCTACGCCGCGATGCGGGTTTTGCCGAAGGCCTGAATACCTTCAAGGGCAAGCTCACCTACCGCGCCGTGGCCGAAGGCCAGCAGAAGAAGTGGACGCCGGCGGCGGAAGCCCTCGCGTAAGGCAGGAAACAGGCAGTAGGCCGGTCGCGCGGTTTACGCCGGCGTTCCTTCGGCAAGGGTTGTGCTTTCCCAGGTCCCAGAGGATTGGGACCTGGGAAAACCGGCATCCCGTGGCCGTGGAGGCCGCCCTCCCATTCACAAGAATCTGGATGGGGTTCGGGACGGCCCGGGTTCCATTGGTGCAATTGGCGAAAAGCAGCCGCAAATCCTTCGACTCCGCTGCGGTCCGCTCTCTACAAGTGGCATTTCGCGGCGCTTCTACGGGGCGCTCGGCGTCATTTGGCGCCCAACCCACGGCAGCCCCCTCGCGTCGCTCGGGATTGCCGGGGCTACTCTCCCTCGTCCCCCGGGGCGGGCACGCCGGCGGGCCGTTCCTGTCAGCCGTAACGCGTGGCGCGCGTCAGAATGACGAGGATGAAAGATCTGTAGCCTTGCCTTTCCTTCTGGCCGGATCAACAACTTCTGTCGGCGCGCGGTCGACTCCCCGCGTCCGGAGCGCTCTGCTCTGCGTCTACTGAAATGTCCCTGGCCCGGAGATCGCCCCTGCACCTGACAGGCCAACAACGAATCCGACTCTTTTGGGAGGAAGACCGAATGCACCGTAAGATCCTTCTTGTTCTCGCCGTTCTGGTGCTGGTTGCCGGAATCGCCCACGCCCAAGCCCCCACCACGCCCGCCACACCCGCCGTTCCCGCCACACCCGCCGTCCCTGCCACACCCATTGTCCCCACTAAACCCACCGTCCCCACTACACCCACCGTCCCCACTACACCCGACCTCTCCGGCACCTGGAAGGTGAACCTGGCCAACAGCGACTACGGGATGGCTCCGCCTCCGACCAGCCGCACCGAGATGATCGAACAGACCGGCGACAGCCTCAAGTTCACCATCGACGAGGTGACACAGGAAGGCCCCGGCCATTATGTCCTTCCCCTTACCGCCGACGGCAAAGAGGTGGAGATTCCGGCGGACTCGCCGAATTCGAAGTTCGGCAGGATGACCCTGACCAAGCTCCAGGCGTTGTGGGCAGACAAGGCCCTGGTCCTGAATGAGACAGGCAAGGTCATGGAGATGGATATGACCCTCAAGGTCACCTACACCCTCTCCGAGGATGGCAAAGTCCTGACCTCGCTGGCGCACATCACGCTTCCCGTTGGCGAGTTCACCATTACCGTCGTCTACGACAAGCAGTAACTCGCGCCCGCGGCACCGGCCGATGCCCGCGCCCGGATTGCCCGGCGATTCCTGACTGTGAGCCAGGAACCGCTGGGCATCCAGCTCGCCGGCGCGGTCTTCCGCCTTCTTCGCCTGCGGAAAGATTTGTTCTCCCCGCCCCCTCACCGTAGAATCACTCACAGCGGCTGCTCCGGCTCTCACGGGGTCCCGCCAGGAATCGATGAGCGAACAGGAAACAGGGATCTCCACCGAAGCAACGGCGGTTTCGCCCGCCTGGACCAGAATCGAACGGGCCCGGCACCCTCAACGGCCCTACCCCATGGACTTCATCGAGCGGATCTTCACCGATTTCAGCGAGATTCACGGGGATCGCGCCTATGGCGACGACGAGGCCGTGGCCTGCGGCATGGCCCGGCTCGGCGCGGATGAGGTGATGGTCATCGGCAACCGCAAGGGCGGCTCGACCAAGGAGCGCGTGCGCCGCAACTTCGGCATGCCGCACCCCGAGGGCTATCGCAAGGCCCTGCGCTGTATGAAGATCGCCGAGAAGTTCTCTCGGCCCGTCATCAGCTTCATCGATCTGCCCGGCGCCTATCCCGGCCTCGGCGCCGAGGAGCGCGGCCAGGCTGAGGCCATCGCCCGCAACATCCTGGAGATGTCCCGCCTGCGCGTGCCCACCATCTCCGTCATCAGCGGCGAGGGCGGCTCAGGGGGCGCGCTGGCCCTGGCCGTCGCCGACCGCGTCCTCATCCTCGAAAACGCCCTCTACTTTGTCATCACCCCGGAGTCCTGCGCCGCCATCATGTGGCGCGACGCAACGCACAAGCAGGCGGCCGCCGAGGCCATGCGCATCTCCGCCCCCGAGGTCGCCGCCCTGGGCTGCGTGGACGAGATCGTCTCCGAGCCGGCCGAAGGCATCCACGCCGACCGCGAGACCGGCTGCGGACTCCTCGGCACGGTCCTCCGCCGCCATCTGGCCGAGCTCAAGGGCAAGCCGATCGACGAGCTGGTCGCCGCCCGCCAGACCAAGTTCCGCCACATCGCCCAGTTCTACACGGAAGGGAACTAGCGTGGGGAGCGGAACGAGCGTGGCGCCTCAAAAGACCGCAAACTGCACGCGCTGCCATCCTGCGCGGAGCGCAGTGGAGTCGAAGGACCTGCGGTTGCTTTTCGGCGCCTTCGCACCCCTGCCCGGAGGCCGCTCATGAGCCTCGCCCGCCCCGCCGGTCGCCTGCGCGCGTACCTCGAATTCGTCGCCACCGTCGTCTACTTCTTCCTTGCCCGCGAGCTGGCCCGCCGCGCCGCCCTCGGCCTGGTTCGCGAGGAGTGGCAGCCGCTGATCGGCCAGGCCGTGCTCGTCTTTCTGCTGCTTGCCGGTTACGCCTTCATGGTCACTGCCTTCGACCGGCAGCCGCACCCAGTCAGCGCACAGGGCCTGCCGCGCCGCGATGGCTGGCACGCCGAGGCCGGCCTGGGCCTGGCCACCGGCTGGGCCCTCGCCCTAGTCTGCGTCCTGCCCATGACTCTGGTCGGCGGCATCGCCATCGTCCTCAACACGCAGCCCTCCGCCTGGGGATGGCTCCTGGCCGAGGCCGCCTTCTTCGCCCTCGCCGCGCTGGCGGAGGAACTGATCTTCCGCGGTTACGGTTTCCAGCGCTTCGCCGTCGCCGTCGGCCCCATCGGCGCCGCGCTCGGCTACGCCGCCTTCTACGCCATCCTGCAATCGATGGTCCCGGGCGCCAGCCACGCCAGCCTGGCCGTCTCGCTCGTCTTCAGCATCCTGCTCTCCACCGCCTACCTGCGCACCCGCGCGCTCTGGCTAAGCTGGGGCATCAACTTCGGCTGGAAGGCCAGCCGCGCCCTGCTCTTCGGCCTGACCATCGCCGGCGTCGACAGCCACTCGCCTGTGGTGCAGGGCAACCCCATGGGTCCCTTCTGGCTCACCGGCGGCGGCTACGGTCTGGATGGAAGCTGGTTCACCTTCGTAGTGCTGGTGGCCGCGCTGCCCGTGCTGTTGCGCCTCACCCGCGACCTCGACTTCCGCTGGAACGCTCCGGTGCTGATTCCGGGCGGCATCCCGGTGGATCTGGACGCCGCCGCGCGCCAGCAGCACG
>JBAVMZ010000050.1:0-1621 GCA_049690595.1 Occallatibacter sp.
CCCAGACCCAGCGCCAGCAGCCCCGCCGCCACGCCAGCGGGCAGCGAGAACCGGCCGGCGGCCATCGGACGGTTGGCCGTGCGGTTCATCTTGGCGTCGGTCTTGCGCTCCAGCGCCTCGTTGAGCGCGCCCGCTCCGGCCGAAACCAGGCCGATCCCGATCAGCGTGTCGAGCAGGCCGCGCTGAAAGCTGGGGATGCCCGACTGCATCGAGCCGAGGTAAAAGCCGCCCCAGCCGGTGACCAGCACCAGGCTCACCACCTTCACCTTGAAGAGCTCGCGGAAGTCGTGCAGCAGCGTCGCCGTCTCGCCGGGGACGGGCGCGTGCAGGTGGGTGTGGTGGTGGGCGTCCAGGTGCGCGGGTTCGGCGCCGGCCCTGCCCGGCGTGGGCGTGGACAGCGGCGCCGTCTGCGCGGCCTGTGTGGCGGAAGTCATCGGGAAGCGGGCAAACCTCGGCGGAGGCATCCCGGCGTGCTCGGCAGGCAGGGAACCTCACCTGATGATAGCAAGCAGGGACTCAGGCGGCACTGCCGTCCTCAACTGTCCTTGCTGTAGAGCAGGTCGCGGATGGCGCGGCGGCGGGCGGCGTCCACTTCGCTCTGCTCCCTGCGGCTGGCGACAAGCTGCTGCTGGGCGCTGCCGGTTGACTCTTCGGTGCTGCACGAGGGGCAGCGGTTGGCGAAGCCGGGCTTGCCCGGCCTGAGTTCGAACTCCTCTCCGCACACCACACAGACCTTGATAGGAAAGCTCATAGCGGTTCTATTCTAACGCCGGATCCGGCGCGGGTTTACCAGCCCGTGGTGCAACTCAGGCTTTGAATCACGCGACCTCAAAGACTGCGGAAAATCCATTTCAAAGGAACGAAGTGTCAGGGCACGACCTCAATTGCCGCAAAAAAGCCCAACGTGGCCGCGAAAGAAGCTCGACGTGGCCGCGAGAAAGCCCGTCTCATGGGCACAAAGTCATGTGTCAGGGCACGACTTCAGAGGTGGCGCAAACGCCCGTCTCAAGGGCACGAAGGCATGTGTCAGGGCACGACTTCAGTCGTGCCGCTAAAGCCAACAGAATCAATTGGGCTTTAGCCCCTGGGGGATGGCCTTCAGGAACTTCCGCCGTCTCAAGGGCAGGAACCTATGCGTCAGGGCACGACTCCAGAGGCGGCGAAAACGCCCGTCTCAAGGGCACGAAGGCATGTGTCAGGGCACGACTTCAGTCGTGCCGATAAAGCCAACAGAATCAACTGGGCTTTAGCCCCTGAGGGATGTTCTTCAACGAATTGGACTCTCACCACGATTCGTAGCCCCGTGGGAACCGGCCGCGGCAACAACCGCCTCCGCGGTCTCCCCCGGCGTCAGCGCGTCCACCCGCAGCGTGACGTGTGCCAGCCGGTAGAGCGGCAGGCGTCGCTGATAGCGCGCGGCCAGGTTCGCCTGGTCGGCGAGGACGGGCCGCGTGTGCTCGGTGCCGCGGCAGCGGGCCAGCGTCGTGGCCAGCTCCACTTCGAGATGCACCAGCAGCGTGCCGGGCGAATCCAGCAAAAGGGCGCGGGTCTCGGCGCTCTCGATCGCGCCGCCGCCCAGGGCCAGCACCAGGCGCTCTTCGGCCCCCAGCCGGGCCAGGGT
>JBAVMZ010000051.1:0-5804 GCA_049690595.1 Occallatibacter sp.
GCTCTCGCTTGTGTGCTGCTGCTGCGCGGCCCGCAGACCCCCGGCGAACTGCGCGGCCGCACCGAGCGCCTGCACCGCTTCGAGGAGATCGCCGACGTCCTCGCCGGCCTCCAGAAGCTCATGGAACGCGAGCCGTCGCTCGTCGTCCAACTTCCCCGTCAGCCGGGGATGAAGGAATCGCGCTGGGCCCACCTGCTCTCCGGACCCGTTGAAGCCGCCGCCACTCCCGATGCCGGTTATGCACGCCGCGAGAGCTTGCCCCCGGCGCCGCTCGATGCCAGCGCGGAAGAGCGCGTCGCCCGCATGGAGGCAACCGTCGCCGCCCTGCGCCAGGAGATGGCCGCGCTGCGCCAGAAGATCGACGACATCTTCGGCGATTCGCCGGACGAAGAAAGATGATGCACATCGCATTGAATCGGAATCACTCCGAATTCAGGGCGATCAGGGAGGTCGGACTCATGCACCGGACCGGATGGGCAGCGGGATTTCTTGGTTTCGCGCTGATGCTTTCGGCATCGGCTTGCGTGCGGGCACAGTCGGCAAAGAGCACTCCCCCCGCGCCCCTGCCATCGCAGATCGCCACGGCGAAGAGAGTCTTTATCTCCAACGCGGGCGGACTGCTCGACCTCAACATGGTCAGCGGCGACCGGCGACGCGAGTACAACCAGTTCTACGCGGCCATCAAGGCCTGGGGACACTACGAGCTGGTCGGCTCACCGGCCGAGGCGGATCTGGTTTTGCAGATCGGCATTGTCTACATTCCCCGCCAGCTTGGCGCCGAGACGACGCCGTTCCCGACCTTCCGCCTGGCGCTGCTGGACCCGAAGACGAACATCGCCCTGTGGGTGCTGGACGAATACCTGGTGGATAGGCCGGGCTTTGGCCTGATTCTCAAAAAGAATCGCGACAAGGTCTTCGATGAGGCCATCGGGAAGATCGTGGATGACATGAGGGAGCTGACCGCCCCGGCGGCCGAGACGGCGAAGTACGCGCAGGTCCTCCGACTTCCCCCTTCGCTACGCACGGCGTTCGCTCCCCATAAACAAAAACCTGGATGGGGTTCGAGAAAGCCGCCCTTCCCTGTGGTGCAATTGGCGAAAAGCAACCGCAGATCCTTCGACTCGCTGCGCTCGCTCAGGATGACAGATTTGTGGTAAGCGATGCTTGTTTGTGTGGCTTGTAAGCTGTTGATTTCGCGCCGTAACGCGGCGTGGCGAGTCGGGCTGCTCAGGACAGCGGCTTTGAGGCTGGTCCATCTTGGAGGCCGTCACCCTTGCGGAGGGAAAGACGCGAGGCTACAGCAGCTCGTATCCCGCGAACCAGTAACCGATCTCGAAGGCTGCGGTCTCCTCGGCGTCGGAGCCGTGGATGGCGTTCTCCTGAATCGATGCGGCGAACTTCTTGCGGATGGTGCCCTCTTCGGCATTGGCCGGGTTCGTCGCGCCCATCAGTTTGCGCAGGTCGGCGATGGCGTTCTCCTTTTCGAGAACCATCAGCACCAGCGGGCCCGAGGCCATGAACGTGCAGAGCGACTCGAAAAAGGGCCGCTCTTTGTGGACGGCATAGAAGCCCTGAGCCTGGGCGACCGAGATGTGCTGCTTTTTGAGCGAGACAATCTGGAAGCCCGCCTTGGTAATCTCGGCCAGGATGGCTCCGGTGTTGTCTGCACGGACGGCGTCCGGCTTGACGATCGAGAAAGTGCGTTGCGCCACTTGGGTTTGCTCCCTGGGGAATTGGATAACCCCTTCATTGTAACGGGCCGGAGGGCGGTGGAATCTGCTAGAGTTTCTGGCATGTTCAGGTTGAGATTCCTGCCTGCCTGCTGCGTATTTGCCTCCATCCTGGCGCTGGCCGCGGTGCCGGCGCTGGCCCAGACTCCCGCTCCCGCTGCGGCGCCGGAACTGAAGGTCTTCGATCCGTCGCTGATCGACAAGACCGTGGACCCGTGCGAGAACTTCTACCGCTTCAGTTGCAACGGGTGGTTCAAGCGCAACCCGCTGCCCGCCGACCAGGCTTCTTACGGGCGCTTTACCGAGCTGGCCGAGCTGAACCGGCAGATTTTGAAGCGGATACTCGAAGAGGTCTCCGCGCCCTCGGCCACGCGCACGGCCAACGAGCAGAAGATCGGCGACGAGTACGCGAGCTGCATGGACACGGCGACGGTAAACAAACTGGGCATTGCACCGCTCGGGCCCGAGCTGGACCGGATCGCCCGGCTGAAGACCGTGGCCGAACTGCCGGAGTTGCTCGGGCATCTGCACCGCATCGGCGTGAACGTCTTCTTCAGCCTGGGATCGAATCAGGACTTCGCCGATTCGAACTCGGTGATCTCCTACTATGGCGCCGGCGGGCTGGGCCTGCCCGAGCGCGACTACTACACGCGCACCGACGCGAAGACCGTGGAGCAGCGCAGGCAGTACGTCGATCACATACGCCGGATGCTGGTGCTGACCGGCGAGACCGACGCGCAGGCCCAGAAGGATGCCGAGGATGTGCTGGCGCTGGAGACGCGGCTGGCCAAGGCTTCGCTGACCATCACCGAGCAGCGCGACCCGCAGAACCTGAACCATCCCTCCGACGTGCTCAAGCTGGGCAAGGAGCTGACCCACTTCGCGCTGGCCGATTACGTGGCCGCGGCCATGGCGCCTTCGACGGGCAAGGCCAACGAAGAGCAGCCGAAGTTCATGGCCGAGTTCAACGATGTGGTGGCGGATACGCCGATTGCCACCATCCGCACCTACCTGCGCTGGCACCTGCTGCACGCCTACGCCACGACGAGCGTGCCCGAGGCTTTCGAGCAGGAGACGTGGAACTTCTACGCGCACACACTGAACGGCGCGGAGAAGATGCAGGAGCGCTGGAAGCGGTGCACGCAGCGCGTGGACCGCGAGATGGGCGAGGCGCTGGGCCAGGTCTACGTGGCGCGCTACTTTCCGCCCTCGGCCAAGCAGCGCGCTCTCGACATGACCGTGGCCATCGAGGCCGCGATGGGGAAGGACATCGACCAGCTCGACTGGATGAGCGCCGAAACCAAGGCGAAGGCGAAAGAAAAGCTGCACACGGTGATGAACAAGGTGGGCTACCCGGAAAAGTGGCGCGACTACTCGAAGCTGGAGATCGTCCGCGGCGATGCGCTGGGCAACCAGGAGCGCGTCCGCCAGTTCAACTTCGCGCGCGATATGGCCAAGATCGGCAAGCCGGTGGACAAGGGCGAGTGGTACATGTCGCCGCCCACGGTCAACGCCTACTACGAGCCGCAGCAGAACAACGTCAACTTCCCCGCCGGTTACTTCCAGCCGCCCTTCTTCTCGGACAAGGAAGACGATGCGGCCAACTACGGCGACATGGGTTCGACCGTGGGCCACGAGCTGACGCACGGCTTCGACGACGAGGGCCGCCAGTACGACAAGGACGGCAACCTGAAGGATTGGTGGACCAAAGACGACGAGAAGAAGTTCACCGAGCGCGCCGATTGCATGGTGAAGCAGTACGACGCCATCGAGGCGGTTCCGGGCGTGCACCTGAACGGCAAGCTGACGCTGGGCGAGAACCTGGCCGACCTGGGCGGCCTCTGGCTGGCCTGGCTGGCGTGGCTCGACAAGGCGCACGCGGCGCACGTGGACATGGCGGCGACGATGGACGGCTATACGCCCGAGCAGCGCTTCTGGATTGCCTACGCGCAGCAGTGGTGCACGCAGACGCGCCCCGAGCAGTTGCGTTCGCAGGCGCAGGGCGACCCCCACGCGCCGGACGAATACCGCACCAACTCGGTCTTGCAGGACTTGCCGGAGTTTGCAAAGAGCTTCCAGTGCAAGCCAACGGACAGGATGGTGAGCGCGAAACCGTGCCGGGTTTGGTGAGAGCGTAACTTCAAAGCAACACACAGAGGCCCACCGTCACGGTGGGCCTTCGTATTTGAGTTGAAAGCTGATAGCTGCCTTTACGCCTTCCCGATCACCCGCGCCATCGTCTCGCCAATCTGCGCCGGCGAAACCACCACGTGGATCCCCGCCGCGGTCATGGCCTTCATCTTGTCGGCGGCGGTGCCCTGGCCTCCGGAGATGATGGCGCCGGCGTGGCCCATGCGGCGGCCCGGAGGCGCGGTCTGTCCGGCGATGAAGCCGACGACCGGCTTCTTCACATGCTCCTTGACGAAGGCCGCGGCGAGCTCCTCGTTGGCGCCGCCGATCTCGCCGATCATGACGATGGCCTCGGTCTCGGGATCGTCGTTCAACAGGCGTAGCGCGTCGATGTGCGTGGTGCCGACGATGGGGTCGCCGCCGATGCCGATCGCCGTAGACTGGCCGATGCCGCGCTGGGTCAGCTGATGCACCGCCTCGTAGGTCAGCGTGCCCGAGCGCGAGACGATGCCCACCGAGCCTTCCTTGTGAATGCGGCCGGGCATGATGCCGATCTTGGCCTTGCCGGGCGAGATGACGCCGGGGCAGTTGGGGCCGATGAGCCGCGACTTCGAGTCCTTGAGCTTGGCCCAGACCTTAATCATGTCGAGCGTGGGAATGCCCTCGGTGATGCAGACGATGAGAGGAATCCCCGCGTCCTCGGCCTCGAGAATGGCGTCGGCGGCAAACGGCGGGGGGACGAAGATCATCGTTGCGTTGGCGCCGGTCTCTTTCACCGCGTCGGAGACCGTATTGAAGACCGGCCAGCCCTCGTGCTTCGTGCCGCCTTTGCCGGGAGTAACTCCGCCAACAACCCGGGTGCCGTACTCCGCGCAGCCCATCGCGTGGAAGGTTCCCTCTTTGCCCGTGATGCCCTGAACGATGAGTCGAGTTTCCTTTGTAACCAGAACGGCCATCTTATGCCCCCACCTTTGCCGCCGCTTTCACCACTAACTCAGCGGCCTCTTTCATGGTCTCTCCAACCTGGAAGTCAAGTCCCGATTCTTTCAGGATTCTTCTCCCCTCCTCGACATTGGTTCCTTCCAAACGGAGCACAATCGGCACTGTTACATGCAGATTCTTTGCTGCGGCCACCACGCCCGTGGCCAGCCGGTCCACGCGCAGAATGCCGCCGAAGATGTTGATGAAGATGGCCTTCACATGGGTGTCGGAGAGCAGAATCTCGAATGCGTGTTCGATCTGCTCCTGCGTGGCGCCGCCGCCCACGTCGAGGAAGTTGGCCGGGCTGCCGCCGGCGTACTGGATGATGTCCATGGTGGCCATGGCCAGGCCCGCGCCGTTGACCATGCAGGCGATGGTGCCGTCGAGCTTGATGTAGTTCAACGCGTACTTGCTGGCCTCCACCTCAAGCGGATCTTCCTCGGCGGTATCGCGCAGGGACTTGATGTCGGCGTGGCGGAAGAGAGCGTTGTCGTCGAAGGTGATCTTGGCGTCGAGGGCGAAGAGTTTGTCGTCCTTGGTGGTGATGAAGGGATTGATTTCGACCAGCGAGGCGTCTGTCTCGATGAAGGCCCTGTAGAGGCTCTGGAGGAAGGCAACCGCTGCATTGATCTGCGTGGGCTTGAGGCCCAACGCAAAGGCCAGCTTGCGCGCCTGCCATGCGCCGAAGCCAATGGCGGGGTCGATGGTCTCTTTGAAGATGGCGTCAGGGGTCTTGGCGGCGACCACCTCGATCTCCATGCCGCCGGCCTGCGAGGCCATGAAGACCAGCCTGCCCGTGGCGCGGTCCAGCACGATGCCCAGGTACAGCTCGCGGTCGATGGCAGCGGTTTCTTCGATGAGCAGCCGCTGGACCTTCTGGCCGACCGGGCCGGTCTGGTGGGTCACCAGCGTCATGCCGAGGATGTTCTTGGCGTGGAGTTCGGCGTCTTCGCGGGTGAGGGC
>JBAVMZ010000052.1:0-10182 GCA_049690595.1 Occallatibacter sp.
CCGCGCTTCAGCGTGGGGTCGACGCGGCCTGCAACCCACCCGGAGTCCCGTAGGGACGGCGTTTCCTCTCCCTACCCATCCTCCTGGCTCTTTTGCTGA
Source organism: Occallatibacter sp. (assembly GCA_049690595.1). Classification (GTDB taxonomy): domain Bacteria; phylum Acidobacteriota; class Terriglobia; order Terriglobales; family Acidobacteriaceae; genus Telmatobacter. The sequence goes on from JBAVMZ010000052.1 coordinate 100, forward strand.
CGCCGTGCTGCCGCACAACGCCCCAAAAGAACTTGTAACAAACGTGGACTCAATATGTTACGAGTTTCTTCGTCCCCGCCGCGGGTGGTCGGGTAAAATGGGGATGCGATGCTTGACCTGGGATTCGTTAGAGCTAACCTCGAACTGGTGGAAGCGAAGCTGCGCGCCCGCGGCGCCGACCCCGCCGCCCTGCTGGGCGACTTCCTCACGCTCGACCAGGCACGCCGCGAGGCCATCACCCTGGCCGAGCAGTCCAAGGCCCGCCGCAACGAGCTCTCGCAACAAGTGGGCGCGCTGAAGAAGGCCGGCCAGCACGACCAGGCCGCCGCGGTCATGGAAGAGACCCGCCTTCTCAAGGAGAAGCTCGAAGAGCTGGATCGAACCGCCGTCGCGCTCGACGACCGCCTGCGCCAGACCCTCGCCGGCGTCCCCAATCTGACCCGCGACGAGGTGCCCACCGGCGCCTCCGAGGCCGACAACCTCACCGTCAAGACCTGGGGCCGGAAGCCCCGCTTCGACTTCGAGCCCCGACCGCACTGGGAGCTCGGCGAGTCCCTCGGCATCCTCGACCTCGAGCGCGCCGCCAAGCTCTCCGGCGCACGCTTCGCCGTCTACATGGGCGCCGGCGCACGCCTCGAACGCGCTCTCATCTCCTTCATGCTCGACCTGCACACCCAGAAGCACGGCTACACCGAGGTGCTGCCGCCCTTCATGGTCAACTCCCGCTCGCTCTTCGGCACCGGCCAGTTACCCAAGTTCGCCGAGGATCTCTTCCGCTGCTCCGACGCCGACGCCGACGCAGTCGCCCGCGGCGAGTTCAAAGACAACGACCACTGGCTCATCCCCACCGCCGAGGTCCCCGTCACCAACCTCTACCGCGACGAGATCCTCGACGAGGCCCGCCTGCCCATCTGCCTGACCGCTTACACGCCCTGCTTCCGCGCCGAGGCCGGCGCCTACGGCAAGGACGTCCGCGGCATCATCCGCCAGCATCAGTTTCAGAAGGTCGAGCTGGTCAAGTTCTCGCGCCCCGAGGACTCCGACGCCGAGCACGAAAAGCTCACCCGCGACGCCGAGGAAGTCCTCGAAGCCCTCGAACTGCCCTATCGCCGCGTCCTGCTTTGCACCGGCGACACCGGCTTCTCCTCGGCCAAGACCTTCGACCTCGAAGTCTGGCTCCCCGGCCAGCAGCTCTACCGCGAGATCAGCTCCTGTTCCAACTTCGAGTCCTTCCAGGCCCGCCGCGCCAACATCCGCTACCGCCCCGCTGGCGCCAAAGCCAAAGCCGAGTTTGTTCATACCCTCAACGGCAGTGGATTGGCCGTCGGCCGCACCTGGCTGGCCATCCTCGAAAACTATCAGCAACCCGACGGCTCGGTCGTCATTCCGGAGGCGCTCCGGCCATACATGGGCGGACGCGATCGCATCACCCGCGAAGGCCTGGCATGAAAAACCTGCTCAAAAGCTACTTCTACTGGACGTATCCCCGCGGCAGCTTCCATTACGACGTGCTGGTCACGCTGATCCTGCTCTTCATCTTTGTCACGCCGCACTTGTGGAGTTACGGTGACAAGGCCTCGGACCCGCTGGCACTGCGCCATCCGATCCAGGTCACCAGCGACGGAGGCCGCGGCCTCATCGTCACCGTCGACGCCGCCGATGTGCCGCTCGCCCTCGACACCAACGAACCCAGGGCCGTGGTAAAGAAGGCCCTGCGCAAGGCCGTCGAGCCGGTCACCGGCGATGCCGTCTTTGTCGAATACTGGGAGACCGTTCGCGACGCCCAGGGCCGTGCCTGCTGGAAGGTCTGGGCCCACCGCTAACTGGCCTCCGCGCCTCACCAGATCCGAAGGGTACGGGCTTCAGCCCGTACAGAAACGGCCTAGAATATGGTTGGGCTTTAGCCCCCGAGGGAATGGGAAGCTCCTTCGATGAGTCACCCTCAGGCTTCCCAGACCGCGCGGCAGCCTCCGCCGCCCGCGCGCGTCCAACCAGATAAGGAAACCCATGCGCCGTAGAATCAAACTGTCTTTCGCACTCCTGCTTGCTTCCGCGCTGCTGCCAGCGCGCCCCGTGCTGGCCGACGACCTCGACAAGGTCCTGCGCCGCCTCGACGCCGCCGCCCAGAACTTCCACTCCACCCAGGCCGACTTCCAGTTCGATTCCGTCACCACCGACCCCGTCCCCGACCGCGACGTCCAGAAGGGAGTGGTCTACTACGAGCGCAAGGGCGCCGAGTTCAAAATGGCCGCCCACATCCGCGAGATCAACGGCAAGGCCGTGCCCAAGATTTACGTCTACTCCGGCGGCACCGTGCGCCTCTACGAGAAGCTCGTCAACCAGGTGACCACCCTCTCCAAGCTCAGCCAGTACGAGAGCTGGTTCATGCTCGGCTTCGGCGCCAGCGGCAAGGAGCTGGCCGAAAAATGGGAGATCAAGTACCTCGGCACGGAGGTCCTGGATGGCCAGAAAACCGACAAGCTCGAACTCGTCGCCAAGGACCCTGCCATCCGCAAGAACATCCCCAAGGTCACGGTCTGGATCGACACGGAGACCGGCGTCAGCCGCAAGCAGGTCTTCGACGAGGGCGGAGGCCAGTACCGCGTCAGCGTCTACTTCAACATCAAGGTCAATCAGCCACTGCCCGCCGACGCCTTCGTCCTCAAAACCGACGCCAAGACCACCTACGTCAGCCGCTAATGTCCCGAGTCTGAGGTTTGCACCATAAGTGCATGTCATCCTGAGCGAAGGTGGGCGCGCTTCTTGCGCCCAACGCAGTCGAAGGATCTGCGGTTGTACTTCGGCCCCGCAGGCGTATGTACGCATCCGCGTGCCCCATCCTTCGCGTCTTTTGCGAAGGGTGGGAAAGCACGATGCCGGACCGCAAGCGGTGAACCCACCATCTGAATTGCAAGCAAGAATCGGATAGCCGCGCCTGCCCCGCCTGCGCGACCATTGAATCCATGAAGAAGCAAGTCACCATGGACGCCGGCCAAAGCCTCGATCCCGAAATCGCCTGGAGCCAACTCCTCGCCCGCGACCCCGAGGCCCGGTTCTTCTACGCCGTCACCACCACTGGCGTCTTCTGCCGGCCCGCCTGCACAAGCCGCCGGCCCCGGCGCCAGAACGTTCGCTTCTTCCTCACTGCCCTGGCAGCCCGCGCCGCCGGCTTCCGCCCCTGCCAGCGCTGCCGCCCTGAGAACCCGGACAAGCCGATGACCACTGTCCGCGCCTACCTCGAGGCCAACCTCGACCGCCCGGTTCCGCTGGCCGAGCTCGCCCGCGTGGCGGCGCTGAGCCCTTACACCGTCCAGCGCCTCTTCAAGCGCGAGTACGGTGCCAGCCCGCTCGCCTACCAGCGCGCCCTGCGCGCCGCCAGCCTCCGCCAGCAACTCAGAAAGGGAGAATCCGTGACCAATGCCATCTATGCCGCCGGCTTCGGCTCGGCCCGCGCGGCCTACGAGGGCGCGCCTCTCGGCATGACTCCGGCCCGCTTTGCCCAGGGAGGCCGCGGCGAGTGCATCGCCTGGTGCTCCGCGCCTTCCCCGTTTGGCTGGGTGATCGTCGGCGCCACGGCGCGCGGCCTCTGCTGGCTTTCGCTGGCCGCCACTCCGGCCGAAGCCGAAGCCAGCCTTCGCGTCGAGTTTCCCCTCGCCGAACTGCGCGAGGACCCAGCGCTGGCCAGGCTCATTGCCGCGGCGGTTGCCAGCGTCCAGCCGGACGCCGCCCCCAGCCAGTCCCCGGCCGAACTCGACCTGCGCGGAACCGCCTTCCAGTTGAAGGTCTGGCAGGCGCTGCGCGCCATTCCCCGCGGCCAGACCATGACCTACAGCCAACTGGCCCGGGCGCTCGGCGACCCCAACTCGACCCGCGCCGTGGCCCGCGCCTGCGCCACCAACCGCGTCTCCATCCTCGTTCCCTGCCACCGCGTCGTCGGCGTCTCCGGCTCGCTCACCGGCTACCGCTGGGGCGTCGAGCGCAAACGTCAGCTCCTCGCCGCCGAGCAGGCCGCCACTCCAACCCGCTGACTTGCCGACTTGCTGACTCGCCCGGTCTCACTGGCTGAAGCCGCCCGAGACCTCGATCAACTGCCCCGTCACCCAGCCGGCGTCGTCTGAGACCAGAAACGCCGCCGCCCGGGCGATATCCGCCGGCTTGCCCACGCGGCCCAGCGGCGTTCCGGCGACCATTCGGGCTTCGAATTCGCTGCCTGGGACTCCACTGGCGACGAGGTTGTCGGTCATGGTGAGCCCCGGGTTGATCGAGTTCACGCGAATGCCCCGCAGCCCCAGTTCGTGGGCCAGCGCCAGCGTAATCGAGTCCACTGCCCCTTTGGTCGCGCTGTAGACCACCGTATTTGGATCGGGCATGCGCCCGAAGACCGAGCCGATGTTCAGGATGCTGCCTCCGGCCGGGTTGAAGCGCCCCAGCGCGGCCTGCGTCACCAGAAGCAGTCCCAGCACATTCACATTGAATTGCCGGTGAAAGTCCTCCGGCATCACCTTCTCGATCGGAGCGAACATGTACACGCCCGCGTTGTTCACCAGGATGTCGAGGGGGCCAAGTTCACGCGCGGCCTCCTCCACCATCGGCGGAATCTCGTCGGGCTGCGTCAGGTCCGCGCGCACCGCATGCGCCCTGCCCCCGCTTGCCTTAATCGTCTCCGCCAACCCCTCGGCCGCGCCCTGGCCGCGCGCGTAATGCACCGCAACAGCCGCCCCGCGCCGGGCCAGCTCCAGCGCGATGGCCATGCCAATCCCCTTCGAGGCGCCCGTCACCAGCGCCACCTTGCCCTTGAGGTTTCTCATCGGCTCTCCCTCCCGCTCCGCCTCCCGCTCGGCGGTTTCACTCTCGCTTGTCGCCGGTGCCCAGCAGCGTCTGGAAGTGCGGCGCCTCCGCCTCCTTGTCGACCACCGAGCACTGCACATGGGTGAATCCGGCCGCCTCCAGCATCGCGCTCAACCCCGCCTCGCTGAAGCCCAGCCACTGGTCGGCGTAGAGCTCGCGCGCCTCCTCGAAACGGTGATGCGAGAGATCGAGGACCATCACCCGTCCCCCGGGCCGCAGAATCCGCGCCGCCTCAGCGAGCGCCCGCTCCGGGTGCTGCGCATGATGCAGCGACTGCGAGAAGAAGGCCAGGTCCACCTGCGCGTCCTCAATCGGCAGCTCTTCCATGTCGCCCTGCCGGAACTCGACGTTGCCGATGCCGTGCCGCGCGGCCAGCTCGCGGCCCACCTCGATCATCCGCGCCGAGCTGTCCACCGCAATCACGCGCGTGGCTCGCTGGGCCAGCAGCAGCGCGAAGGCGCCCTCGCCCGCGCCCAGGTCGGCCATCTCCACCCGCGGCAACAGCCGCAGCAGCGCCTCGGCCAGGCTCTTCCAGCTCTTGCCCGGCACGTAATCGCGCCCCAGCCGCCCGGCCACCGAATCGAAGAAGCCGCGCATCCGGTCCTGCCGCTTCTTCAGCACGTGCCGCATCGCGGCCCGGTCTTCGGCAGCCTCGGCGATCTCCTGCCCGGCCTGGCCGAGGATCCCGTCCAAAACACCACCCCCACCGGAGGTGGTGGTCAGGCGGTAGAAGCTGCTCTTGCCGGTGCGCCGGTCCTCGACCAGCCCGGCGCGGCGAAGCTGCGAAAGATGCGTCGAGATGGTGCTCTGGCCCATCGCCAGCGTCTCCTGCAGCTCGGCCACGGAGAGTTCCTCGGCCTCCAGCAGCAGCAGGATGCGCAGCCGGTTGGGGTCGGCCACCGCGCGCAGGGTTTTTACGATTGACGGCATCCCGGCTCCTCTGGTACATATCAACATATCACGATAGAACGATAAAAGGAGATTCCGCATGGCCGCTTCAACGCTCGACCTGACCACCGCCGCCGACTTCAAGGTGGCAGATATGACCCTTGCCGGCTGGGGCCGCAAAGAGATCGCGATTGCCGAGCAGGAGATGCCCGGCCTGATGGCCATCCGCAACAAGTACGCCGCCGAGAAGCCGCTGGCCGGCGTCCGCATCACCGGCTCGCTGCACATGACCATCCAGACCGCCGTGCTGATTGAGACCCTCACCAGCCTCGGCGCCGAGGTCCGCTGGGCTTCCTGCAACATCTTCTCCACCCAGGACCACGCCGCCGCCGCCATCGCCGCCACAGGCGTTCCGGTCTTCGCCTGGAAGGGCGAGACGCTGGAAGAGTACTGGGATTGCACCTTGAAGGCGCTCTCGCACAGAGACGGCCTCGGCCCGCAACTCGTTGTCGACGACGGCGGCGACGTGACCCTGCTCATCCACAAGGGCTACGAACTTGAGGACGGCGACGGCTGGGTCGGCACGCCCAGCGGCAACCACGAGGAGCAGGTCATCAAGGATCTGCTCAAGCGCGTCCACGCCGCCGACCCACAGCATTGGCATAAGGTCGCGGCGCAATGGCGCGGCGTCAGCGAGGAAACCACCACCGGCGTCCACCGCCTCTACCAGATGGTCGAAAAGGGCAAGCTGCTCGTGCCAGCCATCAACGTGAACGACTCGGTGACCAAGAGCAAGTTCGACAACCTCTACGGCTGCCGCGAGTCGCTTGCCGACGGCATCAAGCGCGCCACCGACGTCATGGTCGCCGGCAAGGTCGCCGTCATCTGCGGCTACGGCGATGTGGGCAAGGGCTCGTCGCACTCGCTGCGCGGCATGGGCGCCCGCGTCATCGTCACCGAGATCGACCCCATCAACGCCCTCCAGGCCGCCATGGAGGGCTTCGAGGTGACCACCCTCGAAGACACCCTCGGCCGCGGCGACATCTACGTCACCTGCACCGGCAACGTGGACATCATCACCCTCGAGCATATGCAGAAGATGAAGGACCAGGCCATCGTCTGCAACATCGGGCATTTCGACAACGAGATCCAGATGGACCGGCTCAACTCCGCCGAGGGCGTGATCAAGCTGAACATCAAGCCGCAGGTGGATTACTACACCTTCCCCGCGACCGCGGAGAAGCCCGCCCACGGCATCTTCATCCTCGCCGAAGGCCGCCTGGTCAACCTGGGCTGCGCCACCGGTCACCCCAGCTTCGTCATGTCGAACAGCTTCGCCAACCAGACCCTGGCCCAAATCGACCTTTGGAAGAACAAGGACACCTACAAGGTGGGAGTCTACGTCCTGCCCAAGAAGCTGGACGAGGAGGTTGCCCGGCTGCATCTGGAAAAGATCGGCGTCAAGCTCACCACCCTCTCCCAGCGCCAGGCCGACTACATCGGCGTCCCCGTCGAGGGTCCGTTCAAGGCCGACCACTACCGGTACTAAGTAGTCAGTAGTCAGTTATCGGTTGTCTAAGAACCGCGGGCCAGAGCGATCCTCGGCCCGCCAAAACATCCGGGTGCCCCAGGTCTCGATTCTGAGACCTGGGAAAGCACAGACATAAAACCGGCAGTGAACCCGCTAACTCGCTATGTCGCGCAAGCGACGCTAACTTGCCAAGACCCTCAACCCAGACCCGCTCAACGCCCACCCAGTTCAACAACAAAGCCACCGGAGTCGTAGCCAACCCCGCTAACTCCGCCAGCTCCGCTAAAGCGCCGCGCGCAACAGAAACTACGAACTGAGAACTCCCATGACCTTCCCCTTCTCGCTCGAACTCTTCCCCCCGCGCACCCCCGAGGCGCTTGCCAAGCTCCCCGCCACTCTCGCCGAGCTGGCCGCCGCCCGCCCCGCCTACTTCTCCATCACCCATGGCGCCGGCGGCTCCACGCAGGAGAACACCTACGAGACCCTTCTCCATGTCGCCAATCACACCGGCGTCGAGGTCGCCCCGCACCTCACCTGCATCGCCTCAACCCGCGCCTCTATCGCCGCGCAGTTGGACCGCTACCGCCAGGCCGGGGTGCGCCGCATCGTGGCTCTCCGCGGCGATATGCCCGCCACCGCCTACACGCCCGCCGCCCCCGGCGAGTTCCACTTTGCCAACGAGCTGGTCGAGTTCATCCGCGCCGACCACGGCTCTTACTTCCACATCGCCGTCGCCGCCTACCCCGAGATGCATCCCCAGGCGCCCAGTCCCGCCGTCGATTTCGACCACTTCCGCCGCAAGGTCGAGGCCGGCGCCGATTCGGCCATTACCCAGCTTTTCTATAATCCCGGCGCCTACTTCGACTTCCTCGACCGCTGCGCCAAGGCCGGCATCGCGATCCCCGTCATCCCCGGAATCATGCCCATCACCAGCTTTGCCAACACAGTCCGCTTTTGCGCCGGCTGCGGCGCCGATCTGCCCCGCTGGGTACAGTTGCGGCTGGAGGAGTTGCAAGACGACCGGCCAGCGCTCGTCGACTTCGGCCTTAGCGTGGTCACGCGACTGTGCGAAACGCTGCTCCGCGGCGGCGCGCCTGGCCTGCATTTCTACACCATCAATCAATCCGGTCCCACCCTCCGCCTGCTCGAAAACCTCGGCCTCGCCTCTCCGCCGCCCCGCTGAGCCTGGCGCCTGGCCGCCCCCCACTCGCCCTCATGGAAGAGACCGCACGCCGTTCCTCCCCGGTTCGGGGAATTCTGACTGGACAACCCCATGCCCCGGCGCGGGACAATGCCCCCAGTTCCACAGGAGCATCGTCGCGCCATGTTCGATCCCGTCGCAGTCATCTCTCCCTACGCCAGCCTGCTTGGCTTTGTCCTCGGGCTTCCCGCCACCATCGCCACCCTGTACCAGTCGGCAAAAACCCGCCAGGAAGCGCGCCTGGCGCGCGAAGGCAAGCTCCACAGCGGGAACTGTCTCGAGTTTGTGAGCCACGAGGGCGAGCGCCTCAACCTGGTGCCTCTGGAGACCCTCCACTCGCTGCCGCGCATCGGCGACGTGGTCTTTCTGCCCGGCGCAGGCATCGATGCCGGCGCCAGCATCCTCCCCGGCGCCTGGGTCGTCGAAAAGGTCGAGCACATGTACTCGCGCATGGAGATGAAGGGCGGCCGGCCGCAGGAGGCGCGGCTGACCAAGGCCGTGGCCCAGGTGCGCGCGATGCAAGAAGCGGCGGCCGCCTGAGCCGCGTACCGGCCGCTTGCCTCGTGACAATCCGGCCCGCACGGCTGAGACCCTTTTCGGAAGATGAGAGAGCCTGTTCCGGCCCTCGGCATGGTGCAAGCGAACGTGGTGGTGCCAGGGGAGACAACCCACAGGGGCTAAAGCCCTGTTCATTTTATTGGCTTCATCGGCACGACTGAAGTCGTGCCCTGACACATTCTTCGTGCCATTTGTCGGGTTTTTCCGCAGCCTGTGAAGTCGTGCCCTGACACAAGGCCTTCAATCCAACAACCGTGCCGGAGCAATGTCGATATTCATCTTCCGAAAATGCTGTAGCTTGGAAGGAAGAACTCCGCACACTCTCATGCCGGTCGCCGCGCGCCGGGGATGGACAACCTGATGGAATCCGGAGCTGTTACCCAACTGCTGCAACTCGCCGCCGAGGGCAACAAGGATGCCTCGGCCGAACTGATTCAGTTGGTCTACGCCGAACTGCACCGGCTGGCCTCGCGCGCGCTCAGCCGCGAGCGCCCCGGCCACATGCTGCAGACCACCGCACTGGTCAACGAGACCTACATGCGCCTCTTTGGCTCCGGCGACCCGCTCAGGCTGAACAACCGCGCCCACTTCTTCGCCGTGGCCGCCACCCAGATGCGCCGCATCCTGGTGGACGAGGCCCGCAAAAACCTGGCCGGCAAGCGCGCCGGCGTCCAGGTCGAGCTCGACGAGGCTCTCTACGTCTCGCAGAAGAAGGACGCCGAGGTCGTCGCCCTCGACGACGCCCTCAAGGAACTGGCCGAGGAGTATCCGGAGAACGCCCGCGTGGTCGAGCTGCGCTTTTTCGGCGGCTACACCAACGAGGAGACCGCCGAGATCGTCGGCGAGAACGTGGCCAAGGTGCGGCGGGACTGGGAGTTCGCGCGGGCGTGGCTGTATAGCCGGCTGGCGGCAAGCTGAAGCCGATTCAGTTGGAGCCTCCCGGCGCCGGCTCCGCCGCAGGGATGCCGCGCAGCGCTTCCAGCAACTCGACGATCACCTGCTGCAACTGCTTGTCGCCGGCCAGCGGCGCGGCGGCTTGGAGCGCCTTGAGCGCCTC
>JBAVMZ010000053.1:0-2327 GCA_049690595.1 Occallatibacter sp.
GGCCAGGGTCTCGCGCTCCCGCCGGCGAAAAGCCGCCTCGCCCTCGCGCTCGAAAATCTCGGCGATGGTCGCGCCGGCCTCAGCCGCAATGACATCGTCTGCGTCGACGAAGCGCCAGCCCAGCCGCGCGGCCACCAGCGGACCGACGGTGCTCTTGCCCGAGCCCATGAAGCCGGTGAGGACAATGCGCCGGTGGGGGATTGTCGTGCCGGTCTGCGCGGCGCTCGAGTTGGCGTCTTCCTGGCTCATTCGCTCAAAAGACCGCGGGAGATTCTGTCCGGGGTCCGGCGGCTAAGCCGGGCCCCGAGTCCAGTATAGGGAAGCCGGCCCATCTAGGCCCGCGCGGCGCCTCACAGAGCAATCGCATGACACAAGACCAGGGGCCTCGCATGCGTACGTCGACCTGATTTGACCCGTCGCCGTCTCGAGTCTTTGACCCGCCGTCGTCTCAAGTCTCTGACCCGTCGCCGTCTCAAGTCTTTGACCCGTCGCCGTCTCAAGTCTCTGACCCGTCGCCGTCTCAAGTCTTCGACCGGGAGCTGTCTCAGGTCCCGGAGGGACCGTTGGAGAATAGCCCAGGGTGGAGCGCAGCGGAACCCTGGGATTACGGCCAAAACACTTGCCCGCGCCCTGGAGGGGCGCTGCGAAAGCGATGCACAGGCCCCCAAGCTGACTCATGCAATCGCCCGCGCGACGCCTCACCCCAGCGCAATGACAACGGCCCCGGCGGTAATCAGCACCCCGCCCGCTACGGTGGCCGGGGTGAGCTTCTCGCCCAGCACCAGCCAGGCTGCGACGATGACCAGCGGGACGGAGAGCTTGTCGAGCGGGGCCACACGCGAGGCCGGCCCCAGTTGCAGGGCGCGGAAGTAACAGATCCAGGAGAGGCCGGTGGCGAGGCCGGAAAGCGCGAGAAACAGAATGGTGCGGCGGTCGAGCTCGCGGATTTCGCCGTGCTTGCCCAGCGCCAGCGCGATGCCCCAGGCAAAGACCAGCACCACGGTGGTGCGCAGAGCCATGGCCAGGTTTGAATCCACATGCGCCACGCCCACTTTGGCCAGGAGAGCCGTGGCGGCGGCAAAGACCGCCGAGAGCAGTGCCCAGAAAATCCAGTTCATAGCGACCATGGTACCGCTCCCGCAGCGAGCGCGTTTGGGTACACTGGAACAGTCATGCTTCAGATAAACCCCGCCCGAATCGTCCTTGTTCCCGCCGCTTTTGCCCTGCTCGCGCTCGCAGGGTGCGGATACCACACGCTGGGTGCGGCCACGCATCTGCCGCCCGATGTGCACACGCTGGCCGTGCCGGTCTTTGCCACGCACACAGAGGCTTATCACACTGAGGCGGTGATGACGAATGCGGTGATCCGTGAGTTTGCCGCGCGCACCCGCTTCCGCGTGACCCCGGCTGACAACGGAGGCGCCGACGCGGTGCTGCGTGGGACGATTCTCAAGGAGACGGTGGCTCCGCTGACGTACAACGCCTCGACGCAGCAGTCGTCCAGCTTCCTGCTTACCGTGGTGGTTTCAGTGACGCTGACCGGCCGGGACGGCAAGGTCCTCTACGAGAACAAGAATTACGTCTTCAGGGAGCAATACCAGTCCACGAAGGACCTGCCGACGTTCATGCAGGAGAATCCCGTGGCCATGGAGCGGCTTTCGCGCGCGTTTGCCCGGCAACTGGTGGGCGATGTGCTGGAAGGGTTCTAGCAGGCTGCGGAAAAGACCCTATTCCCAAAGGGAGAACCCCCGGCTTTCCGGGGGTGGCAGTAGAGGGTCGACATTTCCGGAAGCGGCTCCCGGCTTCTGTTTGTTCCGTTTTCCTCACAGAATCGTCGGGAGGATGCGGAGCATGAGCGCCGTGCCTACGGCACTCCGGAACAATGTTTGGTTTGGCTGACCCAGCGCTGAAGCGCTGGGCTAACAAACGGTGCGCCTACGGCGCGGGCGACTGGCTGCTGCCGGCACGGGGCACTCCGGCGCTAGGTCTTTCGAGGGGGGACCAACGATAAAGCACCCGGCTCCGCCGGAGGATGTTTACTCTCGTTCACCACGGATTCAGGAGCATTTCCTTGCCCTGCGTGGCACACTGAATCCATCATGCTGATCGAAATCTGGGAGCGCTTGCGCGGTTACGACAGGTGGATTCAGGCCGATGCCAGGATTGAGTCCTCGAACCTGGAGGAAACGGAACATTATGACCGGTATGGCAAACAAATCGAGTCTTCCTGGAAATCGGATGACGAAATCGTCTGGACCGATCGGATGGGGCAGGAACAAAGGGCCGATTTTAACGTTCCCGAGGACTCTCCAATTTATCAGCTCGTC
>JBAVMZ010000054.1:0-3220 GCA_049690595.1 Occallatibacter sp.
GTCGCTTCCATCTTCGGCATTTGTTTGCTAACCTTCTTCATCGGCTGGTCTCCTCCTAGCACCTCGAGTGCGCTGCGGAAAGCCTAGCTCTCCGCGGGACCAGCCGTCTCATCCCATCTAAAGCCCCCATTCATCCTGCGATGCTCAACGTACGGGCTAAAGCCCGTACCCTTCAAGTCGTCGACTTTTTCAGAGGTTCCCTAAAGGCTCGGCGGGCGCGTGCGGATTCGGCAGGCGGGGTCTCCCGGGGGCGTCGAATCTTTATCGCTTTTTCTTCGCCTTTTCACCTCCGGCTGGTGTATGCTTGCTTCGCAACTTGAGGAGGTTGCCCCATGGACATTCAACAGGTACTGGTGGCCGAGTACGAACAGGAAACGGCCAAGACGCGCAGGATGCTTGCGGCCATCCCGGCCGATGCCGACTTCAACTACAAACCCCATGAAAAATCGATGAGCCTCGGCCGGCTCTCCGGGCACGTGGCGGAGACCGCCGGCGAGTGGGCGATCCATACGCTGACCCAGGACGTGATGGAGTTCCCCGGAATGGAGAACTACAAGCCGTACCTGGTGACGGACGCGGCTCAGTTGCTGGAGCGCTTCGATAGGGAAGTGGCCGAGGCCAAGACCGCGCTGGCCGCGATGACGCCGGAGAAGTGGGACAGCCACTGGAAGTTCGTTTCAGGCGGGCAGACCTGGATCGACAACACCAAGTACCGCGTCTTCCGCGAGTGGGTGCTGGACCATCTGATTCATCACCGCGCGCAACTGGGCGTCTACCTGCGGCTCCTGGACAAGCCGATCCCGGGGACGTTCGGGCCTTCGGCGGATGGAATGTGAGAACCAGGGACTGAGGGACGATGGGAACTGGGGCGGGGCGGAGGGATTCGCTTCGCCCCTGTTTCGCTTGAACTATTCTTGTGTCATGACGTTTTCTGTTCCGAAGATCTATCCGATTCTCGACGCGGGCGCGATTCCGGCGGCGGGTCGCGAGGAGTTTCTGCGCCGGCTGGGCGGCGAGATGGCCGCGGCCGGCGTGCGGCTGATGGAGTACCGCAACAAGACCGGCACGGTGGAGCAGATTGTGGCCGACGCGGCCATTCTGCGCGCGGCCATGCCGGCCGGGCAGGTGAAGCTGATTCTCGACGACCGGGCGGATCTGATTGAACGGATTGGCTTCGACGGCGTGCATGTGGACGCGGGCGACGTGAGCCCCAGCGAGGCGCGCCGGCTGGTCGGGCCAGATCGGATCGTGGGAACCTTCGGCGGGAACCTGGAACTGATCACTGGGATTCTGGCCGAGCCCGCGGACTACTTCGCCGTCGGGCCGGTGTGGGCGACGGTGACCAAGCAGACGGACCTTCCGCTGATCGGCGTCGAAGGCGTCAGGCGTCTCCGCGAGCAGGTGGGGCCGGATGTGGTGCTGACGGCGGTGGGAGGCATCAAGCTGGAGACGGCGCCGCTGGTGCTGGAGGCTGGCGCGACCGCCGTGGCCGTAGTGGGGGCCATCTTCCGCGCGCCGCACCCGGCAGCCGAGTTCCGCCGCTGGGCGAGCGCGCTGGGAAGCGAATGATAGCAGAAGAGAAATGAGGATTTGGCCTGGGACCGGTTGCGAGCGGGAAGATGGCGCGCGAACGAGACAAGCCCCGGCCGCATTGGGTATAACTCTTGCAAGTGAATACGTTGAACCCTTCTTCACAATCTGACGCGGCGCGTGCCGCCGAGCCCGGCGGAACGGCGCCCGCAACAATGCAACAGAGCCTGGGCCTCTTCAGCGCGACGGCGCTGGTTGTCGGCACCATGATCGGGTCGGGAATCTTCATCGTCGACGCCGATATTGCGCGCGGGACCAACTCCCCGGCGCTTTTTCTCGGCGCCTGGGTGGTGACGGCGGTGCTGACCATGGTCGGCGCCCTGAGCTACGGCGAACTGGCGGCGATGATGCCCAAGGCCGGCGGCCAATACGTGTACCTGCGCGAGGCGCTGGGCCCGCTGTGGGGCTTTCTCTACGGCTGGACGCTCTTTCTGGTCATCCAGACGGGCACGATCGCCGCGGTGTGCGTGGCCTTCGGCAAGTTTACGGGCGTGTTCTTTCCGTGGGTCTCGGCCTCGCACTGGCTCTGGCACATTGCCCATGTGCCGCCGGTACGCGTGGGTCCCATGGTGCTCGGGAACATGGACATCGGGCTGAACACGGCCAACCTGGTGGGCCTGGTGGTGGCGCTTTCGCTGGCGGTGGTGAATCTCTTCGGGGTTCGCCTCGGCGCGCTGATCCAGAACGTCTTCACCTCGGTGAAGGCCGTGAGTCTGGCGGCGCTGATACTGCTGACCTTCACCATCGGGCGCACGGCCGCGGCCTGGGATGCGAACTTCGGCGCCGGCTGGAGCCACTTCTGGGCCAATGCCGGGTGGAACTCGCTGCACGCGGTGCAGGTGGGCGCTGGCGGCCCGACGGTGCTGGTGAACGCGGTCGTCATCCTGGCCGTGGTGCAGGTGGGCTCGCTCTTCTCAGCCGACTCGTGGAACAACGTGACCTTTACGGCGGGGGAGATCCAGAACCCGAAGCGGAACCTGCCGTTGTCGCTCGCCCTGGGCACGGGCTTTGTGGTCACGGTCTACTTCCTCGTCTCGCTCGGCTACCTGCTGGTGCTGCCGCTGCACGGCGATGCGGCGGGAGCGACGGCGATGGCGCGCGGTATCCAGTTTGCGTCCGAGGACCGGGTGGCGACCGCGGCGCTGGGACAGGTCTTTCAGTCGGGCGCGCTGCTGATGGCCGGAGCCATCCTGATCTCGACCTTCGGCTGCGCAAACGGAATGACGCTGGCCGGCGCGCGCGTCTATTACGCGATGAGCCAGGACGGGCTGTTCTTCAAGTCCGTGGGCAAGCTGCACCCGAAGTGGAAGACCCCGGCGGCGGGAATCGCGGTGCAGGCCGTGTGGACGGCGGTGCTGTGCCTCTCCGGCTCCTATAGCCAACTGCTGGACTACATCATCTTCGCCGAGCTGGTCTTCTACATCCTCACGATTGTGGCGCTCTTTGTGCTGCGCCGGAAGCGGCCCGATGCGCCGCGGCCGTACAAGGCGCTGGGATATCCGTGGCTGCCGGCGCTCTACATCGCGATGGCGGCGTGGATCTGTGTCGTATTATTGCGATACAAGCCACAGTACACATGGCCCGGTCTGGCGCTTGTGGTGCTGGGCATCCCCGTGTATCTCTTCTGGTC
>JBAVMZ010000055.1:0-1735 GCA_049690595.1 Occallatibacter sp.
CGACTCTCTTGTTCATCGCCTTGCCCCCTCCGCTCACCCGGCCTGCTCTTCCACTTCCGCTGCGGAAACCGTCTCCCTCTCCGCGCGCAATCAGTATCCCTGCGGCGACGGCTGCTCCTGCGGTTGCGGCTTCTTCGGCGGCTCGGGCAGGATCGTCATCGCCGCCTTGAAGACCTTGAACTTCATCGAGTCGTTGGCCGCGTTGGCCGGCACCTGCACCTGCGTCAACTCGCGGCGGATTGCCTCCAGCCGCTGCGGCGTCGGCGGATGGTCCGACAGGAAGGGAATCTGCACCTGGCCCGAGGCCTTCTCCAGCGCGTCGAAGCGCGCAAAGAGCTCGAGGAAGGCATGTGGATCCCAGCCTGCCCGCAGCACCTCGTAGAAGCCCAGCAGATCGGCCTCGAGCTCGTCCTTGCGGCTGAAGTGCATCGCGGCCAGCATCGCTACCGCGCCGCCCAGCTTCAGAATGATCTGGTTCACGACTCCGGGGTTGCTCTGCAGGTTGTCCAGCACCGGCTTGAGCATCGCCCGCGCGTGCAGCTCCGCCAGAATATGGTTCACCGTATGCCGGCCCACCACGTGGCCGATCTCGTGCGCCAAGGTGGCCACCATCTCGCCCTCGGTCTGGATCATCTCCACCAGCCCGCGGTTCAGATAGAGGAAGCCGCCCGGCAGAGACGCCGCGTTGGGCACGTGCGAGTTCACCAGCTTGATCGAGTACGGCAGGTCAGGCCGCTGGCTCTGGGCCGCCAGCGCCTTCACCATCCCCCCCAGGTAGCGGTCGATCAGCGGGTTCTCAATGACGGTGAGCTCCTTCTCGAGCTCCTCGGAGAAGCGCTTGCCCAGCGCAATCTCATCCTCGTCCGTCAGCTTGTTCAGCGGCGAAATGACCGGGTGCGGCTCCTCGGCCCACATCGTCCGCACCAGCAACCCGGGCGCCATCCACGCCGCCGCAGCCCCCATCCCCGCCCTGGCCAACAACTCACGCCTGCTCCACACCGTCATCGCAACCCCGCTTTCATCCCGGTTGAATTCCAGTTCCATGGCAGATTACGGCTTAAAGTTTTTTGGATAGCGATTGTACCCCGGGAACCGCACCCCGCGCCATCCGAAACCCGCGTTCGCCGAATACTGCATGACTCTCCAAGCACGGGGGCTTTCCAGCCCATCGCCGCTCCGGCCCCCTCATCTCCCATAGCGGCAAGGATGCCGGAATCTGCGCAATTGAGCCGGCGAGCGCGCCGAGCACGGCGGAACCGGCCTCAACTGGCCGGAGGGACTTCGCTTCACACGTGGCGCTTGCCGGTCGCAACCCGGCCGGCGGCCGCATCCGCATCGGGAGTCTTGCGGAATCTCCCGGTTCGCCTGAGGGGCGGCGCGGCCTGTGCCGCACGCCGGAAAATGAGTGGGTTTTACCAGGCAAAGTTCCCATGCTAAAGTGGTGAGCACTTCCGGACTTCTCAATTTCCATGGCACAGAATTCGAACTTCCCGAAGAATGAGTGGATCGTGGGCCGCGACCCCGACTGCGACCTGATCGTCGCCGAGCCGCCGGTCTCGGGCCGTCACTGCAAGCTCACCCGGCAGGGCGACCACTACACCATTGAAGACCTCGGCTCGAAGAACGGCACCTTCGTCAATGGGATGAAGCTGATGCCGGGCCAGCCGGCTCCGCTGCCGCGCGGCGCCACGGTGACGCTGGGCGCGCAGGTGCGCATGCCCATGCCGCCCGAAGG
>JBAVMZ010000056.1:0-1984 GCA_049690595.1 Occallatibacter sp.
GCGCTGCTCACCTCGCTGGTGCTGGCGCTCACCTGGACGCCGGGCCTGAGCTTCGTGCTGCTGCGCGAGCACCGCGGCCACGAAGCGCAGGCCGATCACGCCGCCGGCCGCTTTCTCGCGCGCGTTCTCGGCATTCACCGCCGCCTGCTTTCCTGGTCGCTGGCCCGGCCGCTCTGGATGGGCGGCGCCTGCCTGCTGCTCGTCCTCGCCACCTGGGCCGGTTATCGCGTGCTCGGCTCCGACCTGCTGCCGGAGATGGACGAGGGCGGCTTCATCCTCGACTACATCATGCCGGCCGGCAGCTCGCTCACCGAAACCAATCGCGTACTCCAGCACGTTGAGCGGATCCTCAGGGAGACCCCCGAAGTCGAGAGCACCTCGCGCCGGACCGGCCTGCAGATGGGCCTGGCCGCCGTCACCGAAGCCAACACCGGCGACTTCACCGTCAAGCTCAAGGCCAGGCGCAGCCGCGCCATCGACGACGTCATCGCCGACGTGCGCGCCGAGATCAAGCGCACCGAACCGGAACTGGACGTCGAGTTCATCCAGGTGCTGCAGGACATGATCGGCGACCTCTCCAACGCGCCCGAGCCCATCCAGATCAAGCTCTTCGCCAACGATCCGGCGCTGCTGGAGCAGGTGGCGCCGCGCGTGGGCGAAGCCATCACCAAAATCCCCGGCGTCGTCGACGTGGAGAACGGCATCGAGAACACCATCAGCGGCCCGGCCACCAACTTCCAGGTGAACCCGATCGTGGCCGCGCGGCTGGGCTTCACGCCTACCGAGGTCTCGCAGGACGCGACGGCGATTCTCGACGGCGTCACCACCACCGATCCGCTCATTGCCAACGGCCGCCCATACACCATTCGCGTGCGCCTCGGCGACGAGCACCGCGCCTCGCTCGATGCCATCGAGAACACGGTCTTCAATTCGAGCACCGGCCACACCGGCACGCTGGGCTCGCTGGCCACCATCGAGCAACTGCCGCCGCAGAACGAGATTCGCCGCGAGAATTTGCAGCGCCTGGTCACCGTTACCGGACGCCTGGAGGGTTCCGACCTGGGCTCGGCCATCGCCAGGGTGCGTTCCACCGTGGATGGGCTGCATCTGCCGGCCAGCATTCGCGTCGAGTACGGCGGCACGTACGAGGAGCAGCAGAGGTCCTTCCGAGATCTGCTGCGCGTGCTGCTGCTGGCGCTGGCGCTCGTCTTCGGCGTGCTCCTCACCGAGTTCCGCAACTTCCCCGCGCCCATCGCCATCCTCACCTCCTCGGTGCTCTCCATCTCCGGCGTGATTCTGGCGCTGCTGGTCACGCGCACCAGCTTCAACGTGGCCTCGTTCATGGGCCTCATCATGGTCATCGGCATCGTGGCCAAGAACGGCATCCTGCTGATGGACGCCGACGAGAAGTTCCGCGCCCAGGGCGCCTCGCCGGCCGAGGCCATGATGCAGGCCGCGCAGCGCCGCCTGCGCCCCATCCTGATGACCGCCATCGCCGCCGTCTGCGGCATGTTGCCGCTGGCCTTCGCGCTCGGCGCCGGCTCGCAGATGCTGCAGCCGCTGGCCATCGCGGTCATCGGCGGTCTGGCCGTCTCCATGGTCCTTAGCCTCATCGTGACGCCGGTGGTCTACTATCAACTGACGCGCACACGCGCCGCCGAATCCGCCGAAGCCGTGCTCGAAGTGGGAGAATAGCGCTATGAGCCTGACCGGACCCTTCATCCTGACCGCCGCGCAAGCCCGCGTCCTGGGCGCGCTGGTGGAAAAGGAAGTCACCACGCCGGAGTACTATCCGCTCTCGCTGAACGCGCTCATCAACGCCTGCAACCAGCGCTCCAACCGCGATCCGGTGTTGGACCTCGACGAAGAGGATGTCCGCCAGGCGCTGCACGGCCTCGAGGACCTGCGCCTCGCCGGCCGCGCCCGCTCTGCCGATGGCCGCGTCTCCAAGTACGAGCACTGGCTGGGTGAGGCCTTCAACTTC
>JBAVMZ010000057.1:0-10519 GCA_049690595.1 Occallatibacter sp.
GCTCTCGCTCGCCGTCTCGGTCACGGTGGTGGCCATCTCGCTGGCGCTGGGGCTGGCCATCGGCGGAGTGGCCGGCTACCTGGGCGGCTGGGTCGACACGGCGCTGACCACGATCGCTATGAACACCTTCCTTGCTCTGCCCGGCATCCTTCTGGCCATCGCCTTTGCCGCGTTTCTGGGGCCCGGGTTCCTCAATCTGGTTCTGGCGCTGGCCATCGGCGGCTGGGCGGGGTACGCGCGGCTGGTGCGGGCTCAGGTGATGGCCACGCGCGACCGGGAGTACGTGGAGGCCGCCCGCGCGCTCGGCGCCAGTGGCCTGCGCATCTTCTTCCGGCACATTCTGCCGAATATCGTCCAGCCCATCCTGGTACAGGCGGCCATCGGCATGGCTGGCGTCATCCTGGCCGAGGCCACGCTCTCTTTCCTCGGACTCGGCATTCCCGCGCCCGCACCCAGCTGGGGCGCCATGCTCAATGACGCCCGTTCCCATCTCTTCGACTCGCCGCACCTGGTGCTCTTCCCTGCCTGCGCGGTCGCCGGCGCGGTGCTGGGATTCAACTTCCTCGGCGACGCTCTGCGCGACCGCCTCGACCCGCGCACCCGCCTGGAAATGGGACTCTGAATGAGAATCGGCGTCGTCAGTGACACCCACGGCCTCTTCCGTCCGCAGCTTCCGCAGGCTCTCGCCGGCGTCGACCACATCCTCCACCTCGGCGACGTGGGCAAGATCGAGGTTCTGGACGAGTTGCGCAAGATTGCCCCGGTCTCGGCCGTCCGCGGCAACATCGACCGCGAAGGGGCGTGCGCCGAGCTGCCGGCCACCGACGTGGTGCTCTTCGAGGGGCGCTACCTCTACCTGCTGCACGACCTGAACACGATCCGCCTTGACCCGGCCGCCGCTCGCTTTGCCGCGGTGCTGAGCGGCCACACGCACGTGCCTAACATCTCCACCAGACGCGGCGTGCTTTACATCAACCCGGGCTCCTGCGGCCCCCGCCGCTTCAAATTGCTCCCCACGCTCGCCATCCTCACCGTCCCCCCGCACGGCGAGGTCGAAGAAGAGCTGGAAGTGCAGATGGTCTCACTTGACGCCGATTGAAGAGCGAGTCTAGGCTCGCATGTCTCACAGGATTGAGCATTCGCTGCATTTCCAATGCGTTTGTGCCCATTTGGAATCACTCAGCGTGGGTCCGGAGACCCACGCTACAGCCGGCCAGGAGGCCGGCGCTACAACCGATTGCCGTTCATGGCTCCAAACGCTGTGAGAGGTGCAGCCTAGGCTCGCATCCGCGGATTCACCCAGCGGTAGACCACATCCGTCAACAGGTTCACCAGGACGTAGGTCAGCCCAATCGACAGCAAGCAGCCCTGCACCAGCGCGTAGTCGCGGTTGGAGATGGCCGAAACCACCAGCCGCCCCAGCCCCGGCCAACTGAAGATGGTCTCGGTGACGATGGCGCCGGCCAGGAGCGCGCCGAACTGCAACCCAACCACGGTCACGATCGGCACCAGCGCGTTGGGCAGCGCATGACGCCAGACCACGGCCCGCTCGCTCAGCCCCTTGGCGCGCGCCGTGCGGATGTAATCCTGCCCCAGCTCCTCCAGCATCGCCGTCCGCACCATGCGCGTCAGGATCGCCGCCAGCGAAGCGCCCATCGCCGCCGCAGGGAGGACCAGGTAGTGCCAGTCGATGGCTTTACCCCCGCCCGCGTTCGCCCCGGAGACCGGCAGCCAGCCCAGCCGGATGGAGAAGACGAGAATCAGCACCGGCCCCAGCGCCAGGCCGGGCACCGAGAGGCCGAAGAGGCTCACCACCGAGAGCACCCGGTCGGCCCATCGGCCGCGCCGCACCGCCGCCCAAATCCCCGCCGGCACGGCCAGCAAGATGCCGGCCGCCAGCGCCGTCAGGGCCAACGCCAGCGTGTACGGGTAACGCGCCGCGATCAGGTGCGCCACCGTCTCATGCATACGGATGGAGTTGCCGAGGTCGCCGTGCAGGACGCCCACCCAGTAGCGCACATACTGCACTTGCAGCGGCTGGTCGAGGCCAATCTGGTGGCGGAGGACCGCCTTGTCCGTGGGCGTGGCGCCCTCGCCAAGCATCATGTCGATGGGGTCGCCCGGCACGAGGTGAATCAGCAAAAAGACCAGCGATACCACCAGCCAGACAACCGGGAGGGTCAGCGCGAGGCGGGTGAGGATCTGCTTCATGGGCTCGATTCAACGATACAAGAGACCGCCTGGGCCGGTTCAGGCACTCGCCCAAGGGACAGCCGCGCCGCCAGCCGGCTCCACGCGCACCTTCGCAATACGCCGCCCGTCCATCTCGACCACCGTCAGGCGGCGGGCTTCCCACTCGACGCTTTCGCCTTCGCGGGGGATGTGGCCGAGGCGCATCAGCAGGAAGCCGGCCAGGGTCTCGACGCCGCCGTCCCGCGGCAGCTTCCACTGCATCTGCGTTTCCAAGTCGCGCAGGTTGACGCCGCCCTCCATAAGCAGAGCGCCGCTGGCCAGGGTCAGCACCGGGCGGCCGGGGGTGTCGAACTCGTCCTCCAACTCGCCAGTCAACTGCTCGATGGCGTCTTCGGCCGTGACCAGGCCCACCGTGGAGCCGTATTCGTCCACGACGATCGCCATCTGGCGGCGCCGCTGCTGAAAATCCTTCAGCAGGTCCAGCACCGACTTGGTCTCCGGAACCACCAGCACGTCGTGCATCACCTGCTTGAGCCGCAGCTCGACGAAGGCCGCAGGAGCGCGCGCCGCCGAGCGCCGGAAGTACGTCAGCCGCGAAAGGTCCTTCGAGTAGACGACGCCCACGATATGCTCCGGGCCCTTCTTCTCGTCGTAGACGGGCACGCGCGAGTGCATCCTCTCGATGACCTCGGCGCTGGCCTGCTCGATCGGCAGCTCCGAGGGCAGCGAGAAGATCTTCTGGCGCGGGGTCATGATCTCGCGGACCGGCACGTCGTCCAGCTCGAGCGCCCTGTGCACCAGCGTCTCCTGGAGGGCCGGCAGCACGCCAAGCCGCCGCGCGGCCGTGGCAATCAGCTTCAGCTCCTCCGGCGAGTGCACTTGCGCCCGCTCGTTCACGCTGACGTCGAAGCCGCGCAGGATGGCGCCGGCCGAGAGCTTGAGGAAGCGCACGGCAGGCCGGGCCAGGGTCATGAAGAGCTTCATGGGCGGGGCGACGGCCACGGCCAGCGCCTCGGCACGGGCCAGGGCCAGCGACTTCGGCACCAACTCGCCCACCACCACGTGAAAGTAGGTAATCAGCGCAAAGCCCAGCGCAACCGCGCCCAGGTGCGCGTAAAACAGCGCCCAGCCGGGACCCAGGTGGAGCAACTCAAGCCCACTGAGAAAGACCTGCGCCGCCAGCGGCTCGCCAATCCAGCCCAGCGCCAGCGAGCAGAGCGTCACGCCCAACTGCACGGCGGGCAGAAAGTCCTCCATGTCCTCCTGGAGGCGCCGGACCGTCCGCGCACCGGGCACGCCCGCCGCCAGCAACTGCTCGATGCGCGTATCGCGTATCGAGACGAGCGCGAACTCGGCAGCCACAAAAAAAGCGTTGGCCAGGATCAGCATGGCCACGGCGGCGAATTTGAGGAGCGCAAGACCTTGCACGGATAGGAGCATAGCATCTGGCGGGCTGTGTTTCGCGCCCGCGGCCGCCCGTTCCGCGCGGCTTCGCTCCCCGGCGGCGGTTTCCACGGAACCTGAGGCGCGCCGGGTGCGTATTGGAAATGGAGGCGCGGTTGACACTGAAGCCGTGCCGCCGTCTTACTGTCATTGCTCCTAGATCGATTTATTCCGGCGTGCGCAGGCCGCCGGGAGAGGGCCAGGGGAGGTTCCTGAGTTGGCTGCTACGCGCAAAAACAAACGTTTCTGGATCTGGATCGGCGCCCTCGCCGTCGTTGTCGTGCTGGTGGTTGGCGTGGGCCTGGTCAGGCTGGCCAAGGGATCCTCGATCGACCCCAACAAGCTGCGCAAGGTGGAGCGCGGCGACGTGGCCCGTTCGGTAGTGGCCACCGGCAAGATCCAGCCCATCACCAAGGTCGAGGTCAAGTCCAAAGCCTCCGGCATCGTCGAAAAGCTCTATGTCGACATCAATAACAAGGTGATCAAGGGCCAGCCACTAGCCCAGCTCGACCAGCAGGAGATCCAGGCGCAGGTGGAGGCGCAGCGCGCGCAGTTGGGCGCGGCACAGGCCAACGTGGCCACCTTCGAAGCCAACATCGAGCAGGACAAGGTGAATGCCAACGCACCCGACCTGCCCATGTACAAGGCCACGCTCGACCGCAACCTGGAGATGCAGAAGCAGGGCATCGTCAGCCGCCAGGCCCTGGACGACGCCAACAAGGACTACCTGGCCGCGCTGACACGGCGCGATTCGGCGAAGGCGCAGATCGGCGTCGACAGCGCACGGCTCAAACAGGCCCGCGCCCAGGTGCAGCAGGCCGAGGCCAGCCTCAAGCAACTCACCGAGCAGCTCAGCTACACCACCATCATCGCGCCGATGGACGGCGTCATCCTCTCGCGCGACGTTGAGATCGGCGACGCGGTCAGCTCCATCCTCGTCCTCGGTTCCACGGCCACGCTGGTGATGACCGAAGGCGACACGACCCAGGTCTATGTGCAGGGCAAGGTCGACGAGGCCGACATCGCCCATGTCTACATGGGCCAGGCCGCCCGCATCAAAGTGGAGAGCTTCCGTGACCGCGTCTTCCAGGGCAAGGTGACCAAGATCGCCCCGCTCGGCGTGGAAAAGGACAACGTGACCACCTTCGAGGTCCGCGTCTCCATCGACAACGCCACCGGCGAACTCAAGGCCAACATGACCGCCAACGCCGAGATTCTGCTGGACGAGCACAAGGGCGTGCTGACGGTGCCCGAGAGCGCCGTCATCTACGACAATCAGAAACACGCCTCCGTCGAGGTTCCCGACAAGGGCCAGAAAGACGGCAAGCGCAAGGTTCCCATCACCGTCGGCCTCTCCAACGGCTCCGTCACCGAGGTGCTCGGCGGACTGAAGGAAGGCGACCAGGTGGTGCTGCAACAGTAGACAGTTATCAGTTATCAGTTGTCAGTCTCTCGCGCCGGGCCCCAGAGCGTTCGCCAGCTTCGGAGTATCGACGACCAATGAAATCCTCGAGCCCCAACCCGTCAGGACAACTGATAACTGATAACTGTCAACTGACAACTGGCGACTGACAACTGGCGACTGACAACTGGCGACTGACAACTCGAAGAGGAGTCTTCATGAGAAACACGATCTTTCTGGCAGCGGCTCTGGCGCTGGCGTCTCTTCCGGCGCTGGCCTCCGAGGCCACGTTCGAGCGCACGCTGCAGGTGAACGGGCGCGTCGAGCTCTCCGTAGCCACCGGCTCGGGCAGCATTCACATCAACCGCGGCACGTCCAGCCAGGTGCACATCTTCGGCCGGGTCCACTCCGGCTGGGGCGCCAGCGAGGAGCGGGTCCGCGAGATTGCCGCCAACCCGCCGATCGAGCAGACCGGCAACATCGTGCGCATCGGCGGACACCACGAAAACCTGCACAACATCGGCATCGACTACGAGATCCAGGCGCCGGAGAACTCCTTCCTCGAGGCCAGTTCGGGCTCGGGCGATATCAAGATCGACGGTGTGGGCGAGAACGCGAAGCTCTCCACGGGCTCGGGTTCGATCCGTGCCACGGGCCTGCATGGCGGCTTTTCGGTCGACACCGGCTCCGGCGACATCTATGCCGAGCAGACCGGCGAGGGGGATGTGAAGGCCCAGACCGGCTCCGGCTCCATCGAGCTGCGCAACCTGCGCGGCGGCCTCCGCGCTGGCACCGGTTCGGGCAATATCCGCGTGGGCGGCGCACCGCTGGCGCCCTGGAAACTCGAGACAGGCTCGGGAAGCGTCGAGATCTGGCCCGGCAGCGCGCCGCTGACCCTGGACGCCTCGACCGGCTCGGGCTCCATCCACTCCGACCACGAGATGATGACCCAGGGCTCCAACGACCGCCACCACGTGACCGGCAAGCTGAACGGCGGCGGACCCACCGTCCGCGTCTCGACCGGCTCCGGCGACGTACGCGTGCACTGAGCCTGTTCGCCGAGCATCCCTGCAAGGCAGGAAGGTCAGCTTCCTTGCCGGGATGCCCGGCTCTCCGTGCGAGCCAGTGCCCCAGCCGAACCTGCGCTTCTCACAGGGATGAGCATTCGCAGTGTTTTCAGTGCGTTTGTGCGTGCGCGGAATCCCAGAGCGTGGGTCAGGAGACCCACGCTACAGCCGGCCGGGAGGCCGGCGCTACACCCGATTCTTGCTACACCCGATTACTCGGTCGTCCGGCTGACAATCCCGACGCGGAAGTACGGCCTGCTCTTCTCGGCTGGGTCGGCGGTGAACTCCTGGGTGGTCTTTGTCGCGTCATAATCCCGCCACAGCCAGATCATTTCCTCAGGGAACTCCGCCCATCCGCCGGCGGGATTGTGGGTTCCCTGGCCGAAGCTGAAGTGGAAGTCGTAGTCGCGCGTCTTGAGCGCGTTGGCCATGCGGATGTTGGCCAGCGGCCAACTGCCCCAATTGCCATTTTCCATGTCGTTGGCGCCGTCCTGCAACCAAACCCGCAGGTTGCGATGGCTCTCGCGCAAGACCTTGTCGGGGTAGTCCTGGCCGCCGTCGGCAATCGCGGGATCTTCTTTCCACTGAATGCTGGTGAAGCTGCCGATCCAGGTAATCACCCGGCCGAAGAGCTCCGGCTGCTGCCAGGCCGCGTTGAAGCTGCAAATGCCGCCGGACGAGAGGCCGGTAATGGCGTGGCTGTAGGCATCCTGGCGCAGGTTCAGATGCGCGCCCACCTCGGGGAGTATCTCGTCGCGGAGAAAGCGCGCGTAGCGATCGCTGACCGTGTCGTAGAGCGTGGAGCGCATGGCGTCCCTGAGGGTGCGATGCCAGCGGTCCGCGTGGCCTTTGACGAAGTTGTAGGTCGGCGTCCCGGGGGCGCCGGCAATGTCGCCGGGGTTGATGAAGACGCAGATCAGGACCGGAATCTTCTTGAGGGCAATGAGGTTGTCGATGGTGTCGAGCGTGGGATTCGTGGCGCGATCGATGTACCCGGCCCCGTCCTGAAAGACCATCACCGCCGCAGGCCTGGCCGAATCGTATTCGGCCGGCACATAGACCCAGTACTCGCTCTTCATGCCGTCGTAGATGCGGCTGATGTGCACCAGTTTCTCGCTGAGCTTGCCGGTGGGAACGCCCGGCTGAAGATAGGAGAGCGGTCCGAGCGCGGGCAGGTCCAGCGAGCCGCCAAAGGCCGCGCCGTTCACTCGATACGAGAACCGGTGCAGCCGGCCAATGGGCTCGACCTTCGCAGCGGCGTACCAGAGGCTGGTTCCGGCAATCTGCTTCATCGCCGGGCCGGCGGCATCGTCGATCAGCAGCGCAGGCGGAGAACCGGCCTCGACGGCAAAGAAGAAATCCGCGCCGTGGCCGATCGCCGCTGTGCCGTCCTTGATCTTCTGTGCGTCGAGCGAAGCCTCGATGGCTGCGCGCAGCTCCGGGCTGTTGCTCCGGGCCAGAGCAATCAATTCTCCCGCGGTCTTCTTCTCCGCCGCCCAGGCCACTCCGGCCAGCGCCAGCGCCACGCCCAAAACCCTCAGGATTCTCATGCAAGCCATGGTACAGCGCCGCGGCGATCAGCCGCGCTTTACACTGGAAGCATGATCCGCGTCCTGCGCCCCATCCCTGTCGAAGAGCTCAAGCTCCTTGTCTTCGACCTTGACGGCACCCTCATCGACTCCGCACAGGATCTCTGCAACTCGGTCAACGCCACGCTGGCCGAGTTCGGTCACCCCCAGCTCCCGGACGAGACTGTGGCCACGTTCATCGGCAACGGCGCGCCGGTGCTGCTGCGCCGCTCCTTTGCGGCCGCGGACGGCGTCGAGCCGGACGAGGAGTTCCTGGGCCGCGCGTACCTCTTCTTCATCGCCTACTACCGCGAGCACAAGCTCGACACCACCTACGCCTACGAGGGCGTGCTGGAGGCACTGGCCGCGCTGAAGGAGTTGCACGATCACCCGGATGGGCCGGAACGGCAGATGGCCGTGCTTACCAACAAGCCGGTGCGCCCGGCGCGCGACATTTGCGCCGCGCTGGGCATGGCTCCTTACTTCCTGAACATCTACGGCGGCAACAGTTTCGCCACGAAGAAGCCCGACCCCGAGGGGCTGCGCGCGCTGATGGCCGAGGCCGGCGCCGAGCCGCACGAGACCGTTCTCATCGGCGACAGCCGGGTGGATGTGGAGACGGCGCGGAACGGCGGCGCGTGGTCGATTGGCTGCACCTTCGGGCTCTCGCCGGAGTCGCTGGTGAGCTGTCCGCCGGATATCCTGGTCGACTCGCCGGCCGAGTGGCCGCTCGCGTTGCGCCCTGGAAAACCGCTTTAGGAAGGATTTCTCCCTTGGCGCGCAGCCTCCGGCGGCGGTAGACTGAACCCATACAGCTTTCGCCTTGCGAACTCCGCACGGAAGACACGGTACGATCCCATCGCGTCCCCCGGCCAGGGGCGCTTCGCGACTGTAGACTCGCCTGGCACGATTCCGGTTGAAGTCGTCGTCAACTGCTCCTTTTCCCTTGCCCTGGAGTTGCCGTTCATCATGCGTATCCCCGCGTTTGCTTTTCTTTTGATAACGTTCTCTTCCCTGCCCCTTTTTGCGGCCAATCCCTCGACGCCCGCGCCACCGGCTCCGCCTGCAGTGCGGGGGGTTATAGCCGACCCCTCCGGCGCCACCGTTTCCGGCGCTGAGGTGGACCTGCTCGATCCGGACGGCGCGGTTGCCGGAAAGGTCCGCTCCGACGGCGAGGGCGCCTTCCAGTTGCAGGCGCCACATGCCGGCCCCTACACGCTGGTGGTCTCCGAGCCCGGCTTTGAGACGGTCAAGACTCCGGTCGTCATCGCCGCTCCCGCAGCCGCGCTCGTCGCCAAGCCCGGAGCGCCGTTGCCGCCGGCGCTGCTGCACATCGTGCTGCCCATCGCTTCGTTTTCGACCAGCGTGCAGGTCAGCGCCGAGCAGAGCCAGGACCTGACCTCGACTGAGGACAACCGCGACTCTTCGGTGATGACCGCCGGCGAGCTGAAGGCGCTGCCGATCTTCGACAACGACTACGCCGGGGCGATGAGCGCCTTTCTGGACGACTCCGCGACCGGGACCGGCGGCTCGGGGCTGCTGGTGGACGGCGTCGAGGCAAACCGGGCCACCGTCTCCACCTCCGCCGTGCAGGAGGTCCGCATCAACCAGGATCCCTACTCGGCGCAGTACTACTGGCCCGGCCGCGGGCAGATGGAGATCGTCACCAAGGCCGCCTCCGAGCACTACCACGGCCAGTTCAACTTCACCTACCGCAACTCGGGGATGAACGCGCAGAACGCGCTGGCGCCCTCGAAGCCCTTCGAGCAGCGGCAGAACTACGAGGGCCACGTCACCGGCCCGATTCCGCGCGCAAGGAAGAGCGGCTTTCTCGCGTCCTTCAACCGCGTGCTCTTCGACCAGGAGGCGGTGGTCCACGCCACGGTGCTCGACCCTACCGACCCCTCGCAGCCGCTTGCCCTCCACTCCAACGTCTCCGCGCCGCAGCGCGACACCGAGTTCAGCGTGAGGGGCTCGCACCAGTTCGGCGAGCGCCACTCCGCCTACGCGCAGTACAGCTACCAGGACTGGACCGGCCGGAACCTGGGCGCCGGGGGGCAGACGCTGGCCACGGCCGGCTACAACTCCGAGTACCGCGAAGACGACACGGTGATCCACGCCGACTCGACGCTCTCGCCGGTGCTGCTGAATCAGCTCTCGATCGTGGCCGAGCACGACTCCAGCCGCAACACGAACGCGGTGGAGGGACCGCGCATGAGCGTCTCCGGCGACTTCCTGGCCGGGTCGGCGCAGGTCGACGCCTTCTCGACCGAGTACAACTTCCGCATCTACGACATGGCCACCTGGACGCACGGCCGGCACACAATCAAGATCGGAGCGGGCACGCCGCACATCAGCCGGCGCGCCTTCGACGACCACACCAACCAGCTCGGCACCTACACCTTCGGACCCACGGAAGACTCAAACGGCAACGTGCTCGAGACGGCGCTCGAAAATTACGCCGCGCATCTGCCCTCCGGCTATAGCCAGAACACCGGCGACACCCACTTCGTCTATCACCAGCAGGAGATGGGCGCTTTCATTCAGGACCAGTTCAAAGTCAACGACCGCTTCTCGATTACGCCGGGGCTGCGCTACGACTGGCAGAACTTCCTGGCCACGCGGCGGCTCGGCTTTGCGCCGCGCGTCTCCTTCGCCTTGGTTCTGGACGAGGAGTCGAAGACCATCGTGCGCGGCGGCGGCGGCATTTACTACGACCGCGTCGGGTCAGGGCCGCTGCTGGACCTGGTCCGCTTTGAGAGCGCGCGCCGCCGCTCGGTGCTGCTCTCGCTCGACCCCGCGACGCTGCCCTCGACCGGCTGCGTGCCGATCACTCTCTGCCTGAC
>JBAVMZ010000058.1:0-2226 GCA_049690595.1 Occallatibacter sp.
CCAGCCGCAGTTACAACTTCAGCGACCGCCGCTTCCAGCTCGACGCCCGCGGCAGTGCCATCGACGCCAACCGCATCCAGTGGCTGCACCGGAACGGCGTCGACCTCGCCGGCCGCCTCAGCCTCTCCGTCACCGGCCAGGGCACCATCGACGATCCGCACCTCGAAGCCCACGCCGGCCTCGCCGGCCTCGCCCTCGCCGGCGAGCCCCTCGGCGCCCTCGAGTTCGCCGCTCGCACCGCCAACCGCACCGCCACGTGGGACCTCTCCACCCGCCTCGACGCCGCCGAAATGTCCGCCCACGGCCAGACCAGCCTCTCCGGCGACTACCCCACCCAGGCCCGGCTCGAGTTCTCCCGCTTCAATATTGGCGCCATCTTCCAGCTCGCCCACATTCGCGGCATCAGCGGCCAGTCCGCGCTGGCCGGCACCGTCACTCTCGACGGCCCCCTCGCCCGCCCCGCCGACCTGCGCGGCGAGGCCCGCCTCGCCCAGATGGAGGTCACCGTCGTCGGCGTGCCTCTTTCCAGCCAGGGCGGCCTCCACGCCACCCTGCGCAACGGCCTCATCCAGCTCGACCCGCTCCACGTCACCGGCGAGTCCACCGACCTGCACGCCCAGGGCAGCCTCTCCCTGCGCGATCGCCAGCAGCTCGACTTCGCTTCCAGCGGCACCATCAACCTCAAGATCGCCGAGACCATCGACCCCGACCTGACCGCCTCGGGCTCCAGCACCTTCCAGGTCGAGGCGCACGGCCCCCTGAGCGATCCCAACCTGCGCGGCCGGGTCGACTTCGTCAACGGCGCGATCGCCCTCGAAGACCTGCCCAACGGCCTGAGCCAGATCCGCGGCGCCCTCGAGTTCAACCGCAACCGCCTCGAAGTCCGTTCGCTCACCGCCATGAGCGGCGGCGGACTGCTGACGGTTGGCGGCTTCCTCGCCTATCAGCACGGCCTCTTCGCCGACCTCTCGGTCACCGGCAAGGCCATCCGCATCCGCTATCCCGAGGGCTTCAGTTCGCTCGCCGACACTTCCCTGCGCCTGGTCGGGCCGATGAACAACTACCTGCTTTCGGGCGACGTCTACATCACCCGATTCTCCGTTAGTCCCGGCCTCGACATGGCCGCCCTCGCCGCCCACGCCAACGTCGTCCAGCCCGTCGCCGCGCCCGACGCCCCATCCAACCACGTCCGCCTCGACGTGCACTTCACCTCCTCGCCCCAACTCAACTTCCAGAACGCCTATGCCAAGCTGGCCGGCAACGTCGAC
The DNA here is from genome assembly GCA_049690595.1 of Occallatibacter sp. GTDB lineage: Bacteria > Acidobacteriota > Terriglobia > Terriglobales > Acidobacteriaceae > Telmatobacter. The sequence continues at coordinate 1,269 of JBAVMZ010000058.1, forward strand.
CTGCGCCTGCGCGGCACCGTCGCCGCACCCTCCCTCCTTGGCCGCATCTCCGTCACCGAGGGAAGCGCCATCCTGGCCGGCACCCGCTACGAACTCCAGCGCGGCGAAATCACCTTCACCAACCCCGTCCGCATCCAGCCCAACATCGACCTCAACGCCACCGCCCGCGTCGAGGACTACGACATCACCCTCGGCCTGCACGGCACCCCGGAGAAGCTCACCGCCAACTACCGCAGCGATCCCCCCCTCCCCGAGGCCGACGTCGTGGCGCTTCTGGCCCTGGGCCGCACGGAGAACCAGCAGCGCATCTACACCCAGCAGCAGGAGCAGGCCGGCTCCAACCCCGCCACCGACGCCCTCCTCGGCGGCGCCCTCAACGCCACTGTCTCCAGCCGCGTCCAGCGCCTCTTCGGCGCAGGCGCCGTCAAGGTCGACCCCAGCTACCTCGGCGCCCTCGGCAACTCCACCTCCCGCATCACCGTCGAAGAGCAGCTCGGCTCCAACCTCACCCTCACCTACGCCACCAACACCAACACCACCGCCCAGCAATTGCTCCAGGCCGAGATCGCCATCAACCGCCACGTCTCGCTGCTCGTCGCCCGCGACGAATCCGGCGTCTTCTCCGTCGTCCTCAAGGCAACCCGCCGCTTTCGCTGAGCCCCGCGCCGCAGGCGCCGACGGGCCGGCGGACACAAATGGCGTAAGGGCCACTCACCCCGCGCCGTAGGCGCAGCGTCGGTTATAGCGGTTCCGGAGTTGCTGTATCCGGGAAGCTAGGGAACCTCTGATTAAGTCGAGGTCTTGAAGGGTACGGGCTTCAGCCCGTACGTCAAGTCCAGCAGAATGAATTGGGCTTTAGATGGGATGAGACGGCTGGTCCCGCGGAGAGCTAGGCTTTCCGCAGCGCACTCGAGGTGCTAGGAGGAGACCAGCCGATGAAGAAGGTTAGCAAACAAAT
>JBAVMZ010000059.1:0-9761 GCA_049690595.1 Occallatibacter sp.
GCCGCGTCCAAGGCGCGTCGCCAGCCCGGTCAGCAGCAGGACGCCGCAGACCGGCACGAGCGCGGTTCGCCAGGGCTGGCCGTGGACAGAAAAGGTGTCGAGCATCAGGCAGGCGGTGAGCAGGCCGCCGGCAAAGGCGCCGCCTTGAGTGGCCGAGCGCGCCTGCCACGCCGCCAGCCCCAGCAGCAGGCTCAGACCCAGACTCCAGATCGCCGCCGGAGGCCAGTTCACCGCCCACCAGTGCGCGCGCAGCACCACTTCGGCTGCCGTCGCGGGCAAAACAAGCAGCAGAACCAGCTTCGATTGCCAGGGGAGGTCTCTGGTTTCCACGATTCATGGTAACTGCTTCCCCCGTGCTGCGATTTTTGATGACGCGCCGGAGAAGGTGGTGCTACCATCCTTGCGCGCCAGACAAGCCGGTGAATTCGGATGCGTGGCCTGTCCCCCCATTTCTGGCCAGCAGCCGCACCCGAAGGCAATTCCGCCGCCGGTCGCACACGATTTGGCGATTCTCCCCCCCCGGGAGGAAGAGGAAACCATGAGAAAACTGCCCTTGATCTGTGTTCTCGCTTGCGTCTGCGCTCTTCCAGCCGTTGCGCAGAATGCAAAACCCGCTGGCCCCACCCCCCCAGGCGCACCCAAAGCCACAACCGCCCCCGTTGTTTCGGACGATGCCCGGATCCAGGCGTTGCACGATTTTTGGACGCCTGAGCGTCTGGCCGCGGCCAAGCCGATGCCGCTGCCAGCGGCGGACGCCACCAGCGTTATCCCCAGCAGTGCTCCCACAACGCCCGAGCCGGCCCGCTTCAGCGCGCCCGGACTGCCCATGGTTCGCCAGGCTCCCGCAGCCGAGGTCTCTCCGGAGCGCTTCCCGCTGGATACCGGCGAGGAAGCGGATGCCACGCCGGTCCCGGCCGGCTTCACTTATTGCGGCGTCGGAACCTACTGTGACATGCCTTACAACAACTTCCGCCCGGACAGCAACACCCAGTTCCCCTACTCGGCGATCGGCAAGCTCTTCTTCACCGTCCCTGCGGGTGTTCCCGGCGAAGGGGCGGGTGAATATGTCTGCTCCGCCGCTGTAGTGGGTAACAGCTACACCGTCGTCACGGCGCGCCACTGCATGTTCGATTACGCGAGCAAGAAGTGGTACAGCAACTGGATATTCTTCCCGCAGTGGAAGAACGGCGGCAGCACCACGGTGGGCGGCCTGACCACGGCCAGCAACTCGCCCGTCGGGGTCCAGCACGGCGCCTGGTATCCCGAAATTGCGATCACCTGGACCAGCGGCAACAGCACCGTCATGTCGGTGAACGGCGGCTATGACATCGGCATGTTCCTCATGCACGACGGCACCGGCACCGGCTGCAAGGGCAACAAAGGCAAGATGATCGGCTATTACACCGGCTACCTGGGCTGGGTTTACAACGGCAGCAGCAGCCAGGTGCAGTGGAATCAGTTCGGTTATCCGCAGGGCGCGCCCTTCGAGGGCAACTACCTCTACCAGAACAACGGCGCCACTGGCGTGGTCAATCCGTATGGAAGCAACTACGTGGTTGAAGTAGGCGACCCGCAGACCGGCGGTTGCAGCGGCGGTCCGTGGGTTGTGGGCTTCAACCCAGGCAACGGGACCAACGTCAACACCTCGACCACGCCGAACGACAACTTCTACGGCGGCTACAACTACGCCAACGGCGTGAACAGCTTCGTTTGGACCAGCCCGTCGCAGCCGCTGGCCGTAAACGGAACCGTCTTTGAGACGGCCAACTTCTACAACCTCTGGACAGCCGCCCAGAAGCTCGTCTGCAACTAGCAGCCTTCGCCCGGCCAACACCCAGCCCTGGACACCTCGCGTGTCCAGGGCTTTAACATCTCGCGAGCTTCTCGGCACGCGCCCCCGAGCCAACCCCCGGCCGTGCGCCCGCAAAGAGCCCTCTGTCTCCGAGCGCCTCTGGTGAATCGGTTTACACTCAATTGCGTGGCGCATTTTCAGCGTCCGATGCAAGCGAAAGGGGTTTTCCATGGGCAAGTTTCTGGCCGTCCTCTGTTTCCCGGCCGCAATCGCAGTGACCGCAGTCTGCGCGCTGGCGCAGAATCCGGCTCCCAAGCTGGAAATCAGCCGCTGGGGCGAAACGATGGTGGTCGAGCCCTACGCGCCGAACATCGTGCGGGTCACGCTGAGCCTGAAGCGCGACGCCGCCCTTCGCGGACCCGGCTTCGGGATTCTCGCCCAGCCCGCCGCGCAGGCCGGCGACTGGAAGCTCTCGCAGAGCGAGGAGGATGACCTCTTTTCCTCGTCGCGCATGGTGGTCTCTGTCGAGCGGCCCCACGGTGGCGGCAAGCCGCCCATGGCGACGATGATCGACATCGGCAAGTATTTCGGCGGCTCGACGCCCGGCGCCCATATCACCGTGAAGACTCCGGAGGGCGAAACGCTGGTCGAACTGACCGGCTGGGGCCAGGCCACGCCCAACTTCAAGGACGGCACCGCCAGCCTGCTCAACGACCGCCGCCCCACCGACCCCGAGTTCTTCAACGTCGCCGCATGGTTCCACTCGCCCGACGACGAGCACTATTACGGGCTGGGACAGAACCAGGAGGGCTTCCTCGACCACCGGGGCCACCCCGTCCACTGCTGGCACGATTACAACGCCCCCGCCGGGCAGAGCGTCTGCGTCCCCTTCCTCGTAACCAACAAAGGCTACGGGCTGCTCTGGGACAACCCCTCGAAGACCACCATCGAACCGGGCTTCAACGAGCAGACCATCTGGCGCTCCGACGCTGGCGACCGCGTCTCGTTCTTCGTCATCGCTGGCAAGACCGCGGACGAAATCTATGCCGGCTACCGGCTGCTCACCGGTCCCACCCCGATGCTGCCCAAGGCGGCCTACGGATACATCCAGTGCAAGCAGCGCTACGCCAGCCAGCAGGAACTGCTGGACGTAGCCAAGGGCTACCGCGACCGGCATCTGCCGGCCGACGTGCTGGTGGTCGACTGGTTCTACTTCACCAAGATGGGCCAGTTCGACATGGACCCCAAGTTCTGGCCCGACCCGGTGGCGATGAACAAGCAACTGCACCAGATGGGCTTCGAGACGATGATCTCCGTCTGGCCACGCTTTGTGCCCGAGGACCGCTTCTACAACGAACTTCGCGACAAGGGCTGGCTCATCCACACCGCCGACGGCAAGCCGATCGACGGCCTGCCCTACGACCGGGCCGGCTCGGATATCGACTCGACCAATCCCGATGCGGCCGCGTGGTACTGGAAGACCATCCGCGACAACATTGTCAGCCTCGGTTTCGACTCCCTCTGGGCCGACGAGACCGAGCCCGACCTGCCGCCGAACGGCGCCTACTTCCACGTGGGGCCCGGCACCGAGTTCTTCAACGTCTATCCGCTCTTCCACACCGGCGCGCTCTACGACGGCTTCCGTCGCGACCTGCCCGGCAAGCGCGTGGCCATCCTCTCGCGCGACGCCTACACCGGGGCGCAGCGCAACGGCGCCATCTTCTGGTCGAGCGACATTGGGCCCACCTGGGACGCGCTGCGGCGCCAGATTCCCACCGGCCTGGACTTCGCCGCCTCTGGGCTCACCTACTGGTCGAACGACACCGGCGGCTGGCAGTACCTGCCGGAGGTGCACAAGCCGGCCCACAAGCCGCTGCTGGACCCCTCGGACGCACGCGACGAGGTGGGCGGCTACGACGACTACCCCGAGCTCTACACGCGCTGGTTTCAGTACGCCGCCTTCCTGCCCATCTTCCGCTCGCACGGTTCCCGGCTCACCAACGAGGTCTGGTCCTACGGCAAGCAGGCCGAGCCGATCCTCGAGAAGTACCTGAAGCTGCGCTACGAGTTGATGCCCTACATCTACTCGCAGGGATACAAGACGTGGCAGACGGGCGCGCCCTTCCTGCGCGCGCTACCACTGGACTTCCCCGGCGACCCGAAGGTGACCGACCTCCGCGACGAGTATATGTTCGGTCCGGCCTTCCTGGTGGCCCCGGTCACCGAGCAGGGCGCGACCAGCCGGGAGGTTTACCTGCCGGCCGGCGCCGACTGGTACAACTTCTGGACCAGCGAGCGGTTCAAGGGCGGTCAGACGATCACCGTCCCGGCTCCCATCGAGACGATTCCGCTCTTCGTCCGCGCCGGCTCGATCGTTCCCCTGGGCGCGCCGGTCGAGAGCACCCACGAGCGCCAGGCCATCCGCAAGGTCAGGGTCTACCCCGGCGCGGACGCGGAGTTCACCCTCTTCTCGGACGACGGCGCCACCTATGCCTACGAGCAGGGAGCGGGCTCGGTGACGCACCTGCGCTGGGACAATGCCGCGCGCAAGCTGGCGCACACCGGCGCGGCGGCCTGGAGCGAGCCGGATAGCCAGATTGTGGAGGTGGTGGGCCGCTGATTTGCCCCGCGGCGCGGGTTGCCAGTGCGCCTCGGCTGCGTCTATATGACATCCGGTGCACCATCGGCGGCGGTCTTGAGCCGGCTGTCTCCGCTCCGGCGGTCCGCGCTACCGGTGTGCTGATTTACAATCGCTTGGTAAGCAGGTACGAATCGAATGAGGGTTTCCCGGATGAATGCAGCTCAGGTACGCCTGCGGTTGGTGATGGCGGGCGCAGCCGTTGCGGCCGTGATGATGATTGCTGGATGCGGAAGCGAGTATCGGCCGATCGTGACACCGATCAATCCCAACGGTCCGCCGGCGCAGCCGGGTTCGTATGCCGCGGTGATTTCTTATCCCTCGGTCACCTCGCCGGGCATTGCCACGGTGGTGGACTACTCGGGCGACACCATCGTGGCCCAGGCGCCGATCGGCGTCGGGCCGGAAGTCTTCTCGCTGGACCAGTCCGGCTCGACCGGCTACACCATCAATGGCGACGGAACGCTGACCAACTTCCCGGTCAACAGCTCCCTGCAGGCCAAGAATGTGAACTACAACACGCTGCCGACCACAGCCGCTCCGCAGAACGCCTTCACGCCCTCGTCGGGGTTGTGGATCGCGGACCTGACCGGCAACCAGGTCGACGTCTTTACGGGCAACCCGCTGGCCTTCAAGCTGGCCATCCCGGTGGCGACCACGCCGGTAACCGTGACCGGCCCGGTCACGATCAACCAGCGCAATTACTCGATCAGCCTCAACTTCGCCGATCCTACCGGCATGACCTGCAATCTGGCGCCGCACTCGGTGGCGCAGAACGGGGAAGTGGACTCGCTGGAAGTTTCCACGTTCACGATTTCGGCACGCTTTCCCACGGGCGCCTGCCCCGTCTTCGGCGTAATGAGCCCCGACGGGAGGCGCTTCTTCGTGCTCAATCGGGGCAGCGACACCATCACCGTGATCAACTCTCAGGCCAACACGCTGGATCAGTGCACTCCGTTCAAGAACCAGAGCGGCCAGTTGGTCACCTGCCATCCTTCGCTGCCGCTCTCGCAGGCCTCGCTGACGGCACAGAACGCCCCGGTGAACTGCGACATCGCCACCAATCCAACCTGCGGACTGCCGGCCGTCGCCGGTCCGGTCCAGGCCGAGTACAACTCGGCGACCAATCAGCTCGTCGTGGCCGACTACGAAGGCAACGCCATCAGCGTCGTCGACGTCAGCCTGGACGAGTACGGCAACGACGGCCCCACCTTCGGCTCCACCTACTCGATCCCGGTGGGCAACAGCCCGGCCAGCGTGACCGCCCTGGTGGACGGGAGCCGCGCCTACACGGCCAACCAGGCCGACGAGACGGTGACCGTAGTCAACCTGGTCAGCCACACCTTTGAGAAGACGCTGCCGGTCAACGGCCATCCGCGCACGGTTGTTTCCACGCAGAACTCGCAGTTCGGCAAGGTCTACGTCGCCTCTCCCGACAGCCCGTACCTCACCATCCTGCGCACCGACCACGACATCGTCGATGCCACCGTGCTGGTGCAGGGCAACATTGTCGATGTTCGCGTGAGCACGCAGAACGGCGTCAGCACCAACTACAACGTGCAGAGCCGCCGGCCCGGATACGGGCAGCCGTGCAATCTGGCCGGCGCCGCCGCCGAAGCCTCGTTGGCCACATGCAGGGCCATGCCGTAAGCCGCATCGACGGAATCATCGACCGAGGGGGCTGTTTCTCGCAACGAGGAACAGCCCCCTCCCTTTTCCGCCTCGGGAATCTCCCGTGATTTCACGCACAGACCACCACCGCGGCGACCCGGAAAGATGGTGGCCAATTCGCTATACCGGTTCCAGAGTAGCTGTACCCCGGAGGCAATGCACTCAAGTGGCATTTTCCTTGAGAAAATGCCACCCTGCACGATCACTGAAAGGGCACGGGAACTCTGGAACCGGTCTAATCCCGCCGAGCGGCGCATTCCGTCGCGCCCTCTGCGGCAGCGGGTCCGGGGACTGACATCATGGCAGAAACAGGGAAGACCATCCGGCTCACACGGCGCCGGTTCCTCTCCGCGAGCGCGGCAGCAAGCGCGGCGCTCACCGTCGCCGGCTGCGGGCCGGGCGCGGCGGTGGGGCGCGACCTGCTGACCGATACGCAGGCGCGTACACTCGCCACTCTCTGTGACCAGATCGTCCCGGCCGACGACTTCACCTCGGCCTCGCAGGCCGGCGTCGTCGACTATATCGACCGGCAACTGGCGCGCGTCTACCGCCGCCACCAGGAAGCCTATCGCGACGGGCTGGCGCAGGCCGCCGCTCTGAGCCAGGCGCGCTTCGGGCGCGCCCCGGAGGCGCTCGGCGCGGTCGAGCAACTGGCGCTGGCCACCGAGCTTGAGCAGAAGAACCCGGTCTTCTTTAACCTGTTGCGGGAGCACACCATGGAGGGCTACTACGGCGCGCCGCGCCATGGAGGCAATCGCGACGCCGTAAGCTGGCGCATGCTGGGCCTGGACGTGCCGCCGCTGCGCGGGCGCGCCCAGTACGACCTCGGCAAAGGCGGTGCGCAATGAAGCGGGTCAATGCCGTTATCATCGGCGCCGGAGCGGCCGGCGGCATCGTCGCCAAGGAGCTTGCCATCGCCGGCTTGAGCGTGGTGCTGCTGGAGCGCGGACCGTGGAACACCGCCGCCGACTGCCGCAAGGACGACCTGCGCAACCAGCGAACCACCTTGCTGGGCAACGCCTTCGGACCCGAGGACGAGGGCAACCCCCGCGTCTGGGTCGACCGCAAGGGCCAGGCGCATGTGGTGCGCGCCAGCGAGGGCTCGTACTCGAACAACGCCGCCTGCGTGGGCGGCGGCACGCTGAGCTACGGCGCGCAGGCCTGGCGCTATATGCCGCAGGACTTCCGCATGAAGTCGACTTACGGCGCGCCGGAGGGCAGCTCGCTGGAAGACTGGCCCATTACGTACGACGACCTCGAGCCCTTCTACGAAAAGGCCGAGTGGGAGATCGGCATCTCCGGCGACGACAGCGGCAATCCCTTCAAGGGCCCGCGCCGGCGCGAGCTTCCCATGCCGCCGCTGCCGCCGGGCCGCGAGTTCGAAATCCTCTGGCCGGCGGCCAAGCGGCTGGGCCTGCATCCCTTCCACATCCCCATGGCGCGCAACTCCGTCCCCTATAACGGCCGCGGCCCGTGCATGCGCTGCCGCTGGTGCTGCGGCTTTGCCTGCGAGGTGGACGCAAAGAACGGCTCGCAGAACACCGTGGTGCCTGTCGCGCTGAACACCGGCAACTGCGAGCTGCGCACCGGCTGCATGGCCAAAGAAGTGCTGACCGACGAGCGGGGCCGGGCGACCGGCGTAGCCTACTTCGACGAGCGCGGCCACTTGCAGGAGCAGCCCGCCGACCTGGTCGTGGTCTCGGCCTGCGCCATCGAGTCGGCGCGGTTGCTGCTGAACTCGCGCAGCAAGCTCTTTCCGCAGGGTCTGGGAAACCGCTACGACCAGGTGGGCCGCAACCTCCAGGGCCACTGCTACACCGGCGCCACCGGCTACTTCGACCTGGAGACTTACGACGACCTGGGGCCGGGCGCCACCATCGCCATCTCCGACTACAACCACGGCACGCCCGGGTTGCGCGGAGGCGGCATGTTGGCCAACGAGTTCATCCGCCTGCCGATTCACATGATCGACCGGCTGCCGCCCGATACGCCGCGCTGGGGCGCCGCGCACAAAGCGGCGATGCGCAAGTGGTTCAAGCGGAGCATCGTCATCATCGGGCCCACGCAGCAGATTCCCTCGGCCGAGGCGCGGGTCACACTGGACCCCGATGTCCGCGACAAGTGGGGAATGCCCGTGGCGCGCATCGGCGGCAACGTGCATCCGCACACCTTCGAGATCGGCACGCGCCAGTCGGAACGCGCAGAGGCCTGGCTGCGCGAGGCGGGCGCCATCTCCGTGGCGCCGACGAACTGGGGCGGTGGCGAAGTGGTGGCCGCCGGACAGCACCAGGCCGGCACCTGCCGCATGGGCGACGATCCACGGAACTCCGTGGTGAACCGCGCCTGCCAGGTCCACGACGTGGATAACCTCTTCGTCATCGATTCGAGCGTGCACGTCACGAACGGCGGCTTCAACCCGGCGCTGACCATCATGGCGGTGGCGTACTGGGCTTCGGCGGCGCTGGTGCGCAACTGGAAGGGAACGGGGATGCGGTCATGAAGCGTTGGTTGAAGATTGCCTCGCTTGTCGTTGTTGCGGTTGCGCTTCTGGCCGTGGGCCTGAGCTGGGGCGCAACCTATTACTACACCTCGCAGAAGGGGCAGGGCTGCGCCAGTTGCCACGAGATGGCGGCGCTGACTGGCTCGGTGCACGCTTCAATGCATCGCACCGTGGGCTGCATGGAGTGCCACGAGGCCTCGATGGCGACCAAGCTGCGGCACATTCGCGTGCATCTCTTCGGGCGGATTCCTGAGGCCATCCGGCTCCGCGAAGCGGATGTGCTGGCGATGGAGCCCCGCTGCCAGAGCTGCCACCAGAAGGAGTATGCGAGCTGGCACGCCGGCCCGCACGCGGCCACCTACGCCGAGATCTTTGCCGATCCCACGCACAACCGGAAGCGCCAGTTGATGGACGACTGCCTGCGCTGCCACGGGATGCACTTCGGCGGGCCGGTGCGCGAGCTCGTTGGCCCCATCGACACGAAGGGGCCGTGGCGCATTCTGCCAGCGGGGATGGCGGACCGGCCGGCGATGCCATGCCAGGCCTGCCACCAGGTGCACCGCGAGGGGGCGCCGGAGAGCCGGCCCAAGGGCCGCATTTCCGTGGCTGGCAAGCCGGTGGACGACTCGCTGGCCTTCTTCGACCGGCGCGAGCAGATGCACCTGACCGCGGCGTCCATGCGGGTGCCTCGGATTTTCGATGGAGCGCGGGCGCTCGCGATGAGCCAGGACCCGCGCCAGTCGCTTTGCTACCAGTGCCACGCGCCGCGCGAGCCGGAGACGGGCAGCGAGGCGGCGAAGAATGGCTGGGGCGTGCAGGCCGGATCGGGCGACGACCGCACGCCGATGGGGGTGCACGAGGGGATCAGCTGCGCGGCCTGTCACTTCGGCCACAACGAGAGCGCCGTGGCCTCGTGCAAGACCTGCCACCCGAAGATGTCCAACTGCGGCCTCGACGTGGAGAAGATGGACACCACCTTCGCAAACCAGAAGAGCCCGCACAACATCCACTGGGTGAAGTGCGCCGACTGCCACACGCACGGCGTGCCGAAGAAGAAGGATGCCCAGGCCGGCGCGGCTCCGAAGCGGCCGCTTGCCGCCGGGGATTGAGAGGGTGCGGCTGCGGCCGTTGTCCGGCCCTTGCATCTGCAAGAATTGATT
>JBAVMZ010000060.1:0-3320 GCA_049690595.1 Occallatibacter sp.
GGGCGAGGACGTGGCCCAGGACTTTGCGCAGGCGGCCGCCTGGTACGCCAAGGCGGCGGAGCAGGGTAACGCAAAGGCGCAGCTGAACCTCGGCATCCTCTACGACCACGGCGAGGGCGTGGCGCAGAGCTACGAGCAGGCGGCCGGGTGGTACCGCAAGGCCGCGCTACAGGGGCTGGCCGAGGCGCAATACAATCTGGGCGCGCTCTTCGAGCGCGGGCTGGGCGTGCCGCAGGACTACTCGCAGGCCGCCGACCTCTACCGGCGCGCCGCCGAGCAAGGCTACGCCGCCGCCGAGTTCAATCTGGGTCTGCTCTACGACAACGGCGAGGGCGTGGAGCGCGACCTGGCGCAGGCGGCCGCGTGGTACAACAAGGCCGCCGAACAGGGGCTGCCGCGGGCGCAGTTCAACCTTGGTTCGATGTACGCCGGCGGGCAGGGCGTACCGCTGAACTACGCCGAGGCCTATTTCTGGCTGGACCTGGCGGCCAACACCTGGAGCGGCACGCGCCAGCAGCAGGCCGTCAAGGCCCGCGACCAGGTGGCGGCGCGGCTTTCGACGGCCGAGCTCTTCAAAGCCCAGCAACGCAGCTCCCGGTGGCTGGCCGAGCATCAGAAGTAGGCCGCGGGGCCAGCCCCGAAAAAAGGCGGGCCGGAAGCCCGAAGGCTCCGGCCCACCGCTGGCTACCGGCTAGTGTTGTGGTTCAGTTCGTAGTGACAGTCTGGATCGCTCCATACGCGGTTCCGCCGATTGTCGTCGCCACCGGCTGGAAGTAGTAGACTGTTTTGGTCTTCAGGCCGGAGACGATGACGGAAAGCTTCTGCGCCGCAGTCGAGGCGGGCAGCGCGCTCTTTGCCGTCGTGTTCGAAAGAGAGCTCGCGTTTACGCCCCATTGGAACCAGACCTGGGCAGCAACGCCAAAGTCGTTCACTGTCGCGTTGAAGGTGGCGCTGTGCACGGTGGAGGCGGCGGGGCTCGGCGTGCCCAGGCCAGTCAGCACCTGGGGCGAGCCGACGAACGTGTATGCCGCCGAATTCACGGCGCTGATCGAGTAGCCTGTGGCGGCCGCAATGGCCTTGATGGTCGTGCCCGATGCGGTCACGGCCACCGGCGCGGTGTATTTGGCTGAATTCACCGTCGGCGTGCTGCCGTTGGTGGTGTAGTAGATGGTCGCTTTGGGGGCGGTCGAACTGATGGTGACTGCTTGCGCTTCGCCGTAGGTCCCGGCCGCGGGCTTGAAGGTGGGCACGGCGGCGGCGGGCTGTCCGATGATGTAGGTCGCGCTGGCCACGGCGCTGTTCGAGTAACCCGTTGCGACGGCGATGGCGTTGACGGTGGTGGTCTGGCTGATGGTGAGAGGCGCCGTGTATTTCTCCGTGGGCGTTATGGCGGGCGTGGAGCCGTCCAGAGTGTAGTAGATCGTGGCGCCCGGCGTCGTATCTGGGAGGCTCACCGTCTGCGGGGCGGCATAGCTTCCCGCGGGGGGAAGAAAGGCTGGTGTGGCGGCCGGCAAGGGGGATGCCGTAGTCCGGAAGACCCAGAGGTCGTTGAGGGCGTTGTTTGCACCGGCAGAGTCAAAGCCATCTCCGCCAAAGAGCCAGAAGTTCCCGTTCTTATCGGTCCAGGCCAAGGCGCTCCTTCTGCCTCCGGGAACGTTGCCGGGAGCACTGACGCCGAGCGCGCCATAGACGCCGGACCGGCCGTTGGCGGGCCCCAGGGTGCTGCTGCCGCTCATCCAGATCCACTGCCGTGCGCCCGGCTCCAGTTCCCAAAGGTCGTTGAGAGGGCCCTGGGCAGTGGTGGAGTCGTTCCCAAATCCGCCGAAGATCCAGAAGATGCTCCCTGCCCCGGTCGAGGAAGCGGCCGGGATTCGGGCGCCAGGAAGGTTGCCGGTTGCCGCGACGCCTGGCGCGCCATAGTTCCCCGATTCGCCCACCAGCTTGCTGCCGCCCATCCAGGCCCAGTCGCGCGTGGTTGGACGAAACTCCCACAGGTCGTTGAGTGGACCACAGGTGCCAGTGTTGTCGGGGTAGCCTGAGCCAGAAAAGAACCAGACATCTCCCGAGTGATCGGTCCAGGTTGCCGCGTTCATGCGGCCGCCGGGAAGGTTCGTGCTGGCGAACTGGCCGGAAACGCCATACGAGCCGGGGTACCCGCCGCCGATGCCGGGAAGCTGGCTCTTGCCCGCAAACCAGGTCCATTCGCGGGTTGAGGGATCGAAGGCCCAGAGGTCGTTGAGCATGCCCCAGAGGCCCGCGGCATCATAGCCCATGCCGCCGAAAAGCCAGAGAATCCCGTTATTGTCGGTCCAGGCGGTCGCCCAGGTACGTCCTCCGGGCACGTTGCTGGGGGAGGCGACACCCAGCTTGCCGTAAGAGCCGGGCAAGAGTCCATTCTCGCCCGTGGTTTTGCTGCCACTCACCCAGGTCCATTCAAGCGTGGAAGGGTCGAACTGCCAGAGGTCGTTGAGGAAGCTGGCAAAGCCGACGGAATTGTAACCGCCGCCCCCGAGGAGCCAGAGGCGGCCGTTCTTGTCGATCCAGGAACAACTTCCAGACCGGCCCCCAGGGACGTTGGCGGGATCGGGAACGCCCAGTGTGCCATAGACTCCAAGCTTGCCGCTGTTGCTCACATCGTTCGGCAGCAGGTTGCTGCCGCTCATCCACGTCCACTCCCGCGTGGATGCGTCGAGGACCCAGAGGTCGTTGAGCATGCCACGCACTCCTGCCGAGTCGAGGCCGTCTCCGCCAAAGAGCCAGAAGTTGCCGCTCGCGTCGGTCCAGCTGACTGCCTCGGTCCGGCCTCCCGGGACATTTCCGATTCCAGGTATCCGCAACTTGCCATAGACTCCCGGCTGGTTGACCGTCTTGCTTCCGCCCATCCAGGTCCACTCCCCTACAGGCGCCGCAGCCGCTTGGCTCTGTGCCTGCAGAACCGGCGGGACGCAGCAGAGCGCGGCCAGCAGGGCGAGCGAAAGGGACACGACGGACAACATGGCAGACCGATGGGAAACTCCACGTTCGGGCGAAGGAAGAAGAATGACAGACTTTTTCACTGGGCTACCCTCTCGAAAAACCTCTCACCGTTCCATCTCAGCGTCGGGCCATGCACAAACTCGAAGCGCCGTTCAGGCCGCGGGGAACGGCCAGCCGGGGCGGCATCGGGGCGGAGCGATTATACGCCGGTTGCAAACCGGTAGAGGGAGAAAAACTGCTTCGCCGAGGGGTGGGAGCGATGCGGGGCAGTTGCCCGGCCGAACGGCCGCGCAGCGAATCCTGGAACAGGTCTTCATGGCAAAACGAAGGCCGCGCAGGTGCAC
>JBAVMZ010000061.1:0-14081 GCA_049690595.1 Occallatibacter sp.
CTTGTTCATCGGCTCGCGTCTTTGCTCCACGCTCCCTTCAGACCCCGCCTCGCGACGGCAGCCCTTGCGCTTCGCTATCACTTCTCCTCCATCAGGATGTGAAGAGGACTTGCACCTCCAAGCTGTCTTTCATGCGCGGCGTACCAATAGAAAACCCCGTCCGCCGGGGACGGGGTTCTCGGGAGAGCCTTGTTTCCGTTGTCTGCCGAGCGCTTACGCCTTGGTGACCTTTCCGCTCTTGATGCAGCTGGTGCAGACGCGGAGCCGCTTGGCCGCGCCGTTCACCAGTACCTTCACCGCCTGCAGGTTCGGGTTCCAGCGCCGCCGCGTCACGTTGTGCGCGTGCGAGATGTTGTTGCCAAACTGCGGGCCCTTGCCGCAAACATCACATACCTGTGCCATGACTATGCTCCAAACTCGAGGGACTTTCGTGCCGCGACCGCACTGGAACCGCCTTCTCTCCCGCCCGCGTTTGTGATCCGGAGCTTGGGCCGCGGCTGCGGCCGGAGTGGAAGAACCTGCTTCTGGTACGCCGAGGCGGCCTTCAGGGGCGAGGTCAAGACACACGTCCCCGGCGGCTTGCCGAATCATCAGTATACCCGGAATCGGCCCCCGGCGCCAGTGGCCCCTGCGACGCGGGTTGGGCTGTGCGCCGTCCGCCGGCTTCGCTACACTGGTAGCCATCATGCGCCGCACAGCCAGAATCGCCGTCTGCCTCGTCTCGTTTGCCGTCACCGCCGCCCTCGTGGCGCAGGCGCCTGCGCCGGAGGCTCGCGCCGCCCGCGCTTATCAGGCCGCCGTCCAGGGCGGGTCTCCCGCGCTGCGCATCTTCCTGGCGCAGTTTCCCAAGGGCGCCGATCTCCACGTCCACCTGAGCGGCGCGGTCTACGCCGAGAGCTTCATCCGCCAGGCGGGCGAGGACGGGCTCTGCGTGGACCCGGCGGCCCTGGCTTTCGCCAAGCCGCCCTGCGCCGCGCCGCTGGTGCCGGCTGCCACGGTGCAGGCCAATCAGGCGCTCTACGACCGGCTGATCGACGCCTTCTCCATGCGCGGCTTTGTGCCCACGCCCGGCGTCACCGGCCACGACCAGTTCTTCTCGGCGTTCAACCGCTTCGACGGCGTGAGCAAGAAGCACCAGGGAGAGTGGGTGGACGAGGTGGCCAGCCGCGCCGCGCAGCAGAATCAGCAGTACCTGGAGCTGATGCAGACGCCGCCTTTCCCCCACGCGGCGCAGATTGCCCACGAGAATCCGCTGAACATGGACTTTGCCCAGTACCGCCAAACGCTTCTGGCGCTGAACCTGCGCGACGAGGTCTTTCTGGACCGCGAGTCCCTGCGCGCGGCCGAGGCGCAGCGGCGCGACATCGAGCACTGCGGCACGCCCCAGGCCACCCCCGCCTGCGCGGTCCAGGTTCGCTACATCTACCAGGTGCTGCGCGGCTTTCCGCCCGAGCAGGTCTTTGCCCAGACGCTGCTGGGCTTTGAAACCGTGGAGCAGACGCTGGAGGCGCACGAGCCGGGCTTTGTAGGCATCAACTTCGTGATGCCGGAGGACGGATTCCTCTCGATGCGCGACTACACGCTGCAGATGCGGATGCTCGACTACCTGCACTCGGCCTATCCGAAGGTGCCCGTCAGCCTCCACGCCGGCGAGCTTACTCCGGGGCTGACGCCGCCCGAGGGGATGCGTTTTCACATACGCCAGGCGGTGGAGCTGGGGCACGCCCTGCGCATCGGCCACGGCGTGGACGTGGCTTTCGAGGACGACGCCGCCGGGCTGCTCAAAGAGATGGCGCAGAAGCACGTGATGGTGGAGATCAACCTGAGCTCGAACGAGGCCATTCTGGGTGTCAAGGGTGCCGCCCATCCCTTCCCGGTCTACCGCGCGGCCAAGGTGCCGGTGGCGCTTTCCACCGACGACGAGGGCGTGAGCCGCATCGACCTCACCGGCGAATACGTGCGGGCGGCCCTGGACTACCACCTCAACTATCAAGATCTGAAGCAGTTGGCGCGAACCGGGATCGAGCACAGCTTCCTGCCAGGGCCGAGCCTGTGGGAGAGCCCGGACGCCTTCACCGCGCCGGCCGCGGCCTGCAAGGCGCAGCCGCTCGGTGGCGACAAGCCCACAGCCGAATGCAAGACCTTCCTGGCGGGAAGCGAGAAGGCCGCGGCCCAGTGGGAGCTGGAGCGGCGCTTCCGCGCCTTCGAAGCTGCCTACTGAGCCCGCGCCGGCCGGGCGCTTTTTCTTCACTGCCCCCATTTTCCCGTATGCGGCGCGGGTTTTTGCGGTTATCCTCGCAGTGGGATCCTTCCGCGTCAGGGTGGATTGGGGGACAACTGAACAGCCTCGAGAGAAGTCTCCGCGGCGGGAGAAACCCGCTGCGGCTGCTCGTGCCGAGCCTCTTGGCCTTGCTGCTGGCTGGAGTGTGCGCTTCTGTTACGGCCCAGCCGCCCCAGGCACAGTCTGGCGCAGGCAGCGTGCACGGCGTCATCACTGACCGTGCGGGCCAGGTCTGCGAGGGCGCGCACGTGACCCTGGCGCAGGCGGGCAATGCTGCCGAGGCCCGCACGGCGATCTCCGACAACGAAGGACGCTATGTCTTCGGCGATGTGCCGCCGGGCCCCTTCACGCTGAGCGTGACCGCGGAGGGCTTCAAGCCGATGACGGTGACGGCGGTGCTGGCGCCGGGCCAGAGCTACGAGGCCGAGCCGGTGATGCTGGTGGTCACGGCCGAGGCCGAGGTCGAGGTCATTGCCAGCCGCCGCGAGATTGCCGTGGAGCAGGTGCGCGAAGAGGAGCACCAGCGGGTTCTCGGCGTAATTCCCAATTTCTTCGTCAGCTACGCCGCGGACGCGCAGCCGCTCACCCCGCGCCAGAAGTTCCACCTGGCGTGGCGCAACGAGTCGGACCCCATCAGCGTGCTCTCCATCATGACCACGGCGGCCACCGGGCAGGCCACCAACAGCCCAAAGGAATGGGGCCAGGGTAGCGCGGGCTTTGCCCGGCGCTACGGCGCGGCCTACGGCGACGACTTCCTGGGCACCATGCTCGGCAGCGCGCTGCTGCCCTCGCTCTTCCACCAGGACCCGCGCTACTTCTACAAGGGCACGGGGAGCAAACGCTCGCGCATTCTCTACGCCATCCGCAGTTCGGTTATCTGCCGCAGCGACGCGGGCCGCTGGCAATTCAACTACTCGAGCCTGCTGGGCAACTTCGCCGGCGCCGGCCTGTCGAATCTCTACTACCCCGCCGCCAGCCGCAATGGCATCGGGCTGACGTTCCAGAACATCCTCATCGCCAAGGCCACCGGCGCGGCGCAGAACATCTTCCAGGAACTGTACGTGCGCAAGTTGACGTCCAAGGGGCCAGGCGCCGGCACGCCCTGAGCAACCGGTCACGGCCGGATCTCAACCGGCGTGCCCACCGGCGCCAGCTCCCAGATCTCGTCGATCTCCTCGTCGGTGACGGCGATGCACCCCAGCGTCCAGTCGTAGAGCCGGTGTCCGGCGCCCACCCAGCCCTTGCCGTTCGGCAGCCCGTGAATCATGATGGCTCCGCCCGGCGAGACGCCGAGCTTTGCCGCCCGCGCGCGGTCCTCGGCGTTCGGATAGCTGACGTGCAGCCCTTTGTGATAGTGGCTGGTCGCGGTGCGCGAGTCGATGATGTAGTGGCCTTCCGGCGTGCGCGCGTCGCCCTCCTGCCGTTTGGGCTCGAGGCCGCCCTGCCCCAGCGCCACCTTATAGGTGCGGATGACCTTCCCCGCGGCCAGCAATTGCATCACGTGATCCCGCTTGAGAATCACGATGGAGTCGGCCTGCTGCCTCGGAGCCGGCTTTTGAGGCGTGTTCTGTGCCTGCGCTGTCAGGGCGGCGGCAAGCACCACCGCAAGAGCCAGCGCGCCCTTCCCCAGCCAGCGTCTCCACATCCCTTCCGCTCGCATGGAGTCACTCTACACCAGACGGCGGGGACGGGCAGGTTCCTGACCGCATGATTTCGTTCTTTGGCATTCTTGATCTCCCGCCCTTTCGCCGGTTTTCTTCTCGAAAAGCCGGCGAAAGGACGGGGCACGGGGATGGTACACAACCAAGCGGTCAGAAACCTGGGCTCACTCGTACCGCAACCGTTTAGTTTTGAGGTTTCCCGGGTCTCAAAATTGTGGGCCCGGGATCATCCTTCTTCGGACGCTTTGCCCTGCGCCCTCCGGTAGCGCAGAGCCAGGGTGATGATGCCGATCGACAGGAAAAGACTGGCGCCGTTGGCGGCAATCACGGATGGAGAGCCGACCACAATCCCGTAGGTGAGCCAGAGCAGAATTCCCATGCTGAAGACCAAAAACATGGCCAGAGAGAGGTCACGGGCGCTCTTGTTCCGCCAGATGCGCAGCAACTGGGGGACGAGCGAGACAGTGGTGCAGAAGCCGGCGGCCGAGCCGATCGCTTCCGGAATCCAGGGGGCAGTCATTGCTATGGGTTCCTCCAGAAGAACCAGGCGGCCATGGCCAGGCCGATGAAAACCACAAGGCCGCGCAGGAACGGCTGCCGCACGCGCTTTGCCAGCCGCGCCGAGGCGTAGCCGCCCACGGCGCAGACGCACATGGCCGGCAGGCAGTACCGCCAGAGCACCTGGCCGTTGACGACAAAGAGCACGAAGGCGATGCCGTTGGCCGGCGTGGTGGCGGCCACCTTCAGCCCGTTGATCTCGTGCAGATCCTCTAGGCCGAAGAGCGACATCAGCGTGATCAGCAGAAAGCCCGCGCCGGCGCCGAAGTAGCCGATGTAAAAGCAGACCGCCGCGGTGGAAGCGAAGACCGCCAGTCGGCGTGGGACGCGTGGCGGGGCGGCCGGCCCCGTGTGGCGGGCCAGTTTGCGGCGTTCGAGCCAGCGCGTCACCGGGCCGCTGACGGCGAAGATGCCCGCGGCGGTGAGCAGCAGCCAGGGCACCATGTGAAGAAAGGTCATCTGCGGCGTGGAGAGCAGCACCAGCGCGCCGCCCGCGCCGCCGACGAGGCCGGCCAGCGCCATGGGCACGGCGAGCCGGAGATTCTTGCGGATGTCCTGCCAGTAGGCGGCCACCGAGGTGAGCTGGCCGGGCCAGAGGGCCACCGTGTTGGTGGCATTGGCCTGGATGGGCAGCATCCGCATCCCCAGCATCGCCGGGAAGAGCAGAAAGGAGCCGCCGCCGGCAATCGCGTTGAGCAACCCGGCAAGGAAGGCGGCCGTGACCAGCCAAATCCAGCGCCAGTCGAGCGGCGGGCCAGCGGCCAGGATGACGGAAGCGGGAACCATCTTCGTTGATTGTACGAGGATGGGAATGCACCCTGCCCGGAGGTTACACCGGGGCGGCTCCGCCTCCGCCGCGCGGTACACTCAGAGCGCCGGAGGAACGCATGAATCGAAGCAAGTCAATCGTTGCCGCGCTGCTGCTGCTGGCTGGAATGGGAGCGCTGGCCCAGACCCCGGCCAAGGCCCCGGCGCAGCCCACACCCCCGCCCGATCCCTGGGCCGCGGTGCGCTTCCTGGTGGGCTCCTGGGAGGCCAAAGCCACCGGCGGCGCGGCGCTGGCACAGGCCGTCGGCGCTTACTCCTTCCGCTTCGAGCTGCACGAGCACCTGCTGGCCCGCCACGCCACCTCAGGCGCCTGCACCGCGCCCGACGATTTCGACTGCCGCCACGCCGACCTGCTCTTCGTCTACCCCGAAGGCCAGGCGCTCAAGGCCATCTACTTCGACAACGAGGGCCACGTCCTCCACTACGACGTCTCGGTCCCGCAGCCGGGCGCCGCCGTCCTCGTCACCGATGCCTCGCAGCCCGGTCCCCAGTACCGGCTCACTTACACGCTGGCCGCCGGAGTGATGACCGGCAAATTCGAGATCCGCATGGCCGGCCAGGCCGACTTCGCCACCTATCTCGAGTGGAGCGGCAAGGCGCACTGAGTCATGCCTGCCCTGGCTGACTTTTCCCGTTGCGCCGCCCTGGCATCCATGAAACGATAGGTCACCATGCTACCCCGCTGGTTCCCTGCAATCTTCTGCTTCTTTCTGGCGGCGGCCTGCGCACTGCCTCTCCCCGCGCAG
Organism: Occallatibacter sp.; assembly: GCA_049690595.1. Classification (GTDB taxonomy): domain Bacteria; phylum Acidobacteriota; class Terriglobia; order Terriglobales; family Acidobacteriaceae; genus Telmatobacter. The sequence goes on from JBAVMZ010000061.1 coordinate 6,075, forward strand.
GAGTTCGACTTCCAGCGCGGGCGCGTCCCCATGGCGGAGCTCACCGGCCCCTGGCGCTTCCACACGGGCGACGATCCTGACGGAGCGAAAGGATGGGCCGAGCCGGCCTTCGTCGACTCCGCCTGGTCGCTTCTGACCGCCGGCGAAGGGTGGGCACAGCAGGGGTACGAGGGATTTGGCGGCGTGGCCTGGTACCGGCTTGCAATCGTACTGCCCCCACAGCATGGACCCCTCGCGCTCTATCTTCCCAACGTCGACACCGGTTGCCAGGTATTTGCCAATGGGCGCCTCATCGGCGCCATTGGCAGCCTGCCTCCGCATCCGCACACCCTCGTGCAAAAGCGAACCGTGCTTTCCATTCCGGAGGATTTGGCGCGCGGCGAACGCCTGCTGATTGCGATTCGCGTGTGGCTGGACCCACGGTTGGCCCGCTCCCGTGCCGGCGGCCTGCATCCTGCGCCGCGCATTGGAGACGCTGAGGCCATCGCCGAATGGCGGCTGCTCCAGGGCCGTGAACTGTACTGGGAAACCTCGGCTTCCATGATTGAGTTATCCGCGAATCTTCTGGGCGCCCTCGCTTGCCTCATCGTCTTCGCTCTGCGGCGCAAGGAGCGCGAATACCTGTGGTTCGGCCTGTATCTTCTGAATTGGTCGGCCTACCACGTTGTCACGCTTTACTCCGCATTCCGGCCGGCGCCTTACTATCCGTTGGCCGTGTTGACCGGGCTGCTGCTGGGACTGGGACCGTATATCGGCGCCGAGTATTTCCGGGCCTTGGCGCGGCAGAGCCGGGGCTGGGCTTACCTGGGAGCCGCCTTTTTCGCCATCGCGTCGGCATGCGCGATCGCCTGCAATGCCTTCTGGCCGCATCCGCTCTGGAACCTCGCCCACGTCGGCGGATTGACCGTCTACTGGGTCTTCATGGGCCTCATCCTGATACGGGCCTGGAATGCCGGGACCAGAGATACCGCCATCCTGCTGGCTCCGGTGGCGTGGGGCCTGGCGGAGGCCATCTTCTTTGTGCTGGCCAACTCGCCCGCCTTCCTTCATCAGGCGGGGGCGCAGGCGCTGCTGCGTTTCATGGAGGGCGGAACCCGCTGGCCGATTCCCTATTATGTCCCGTCGCTGGTGGGCGACTTGACCAATGTGGTGGTGCTCGTCGTGCTGATCCGCAGGTATGCCCGCAGCCGGCGCGACGAGGAGCGTTTCGCATCGGAGATGGAAGCCGCCCGCGCCGTGCAAAGGGCGCATATTCCCAGCGAGTTGCCGGAGATCCCCGGCTACCGCGTTCAGGCCATTTACAGACCCGCCAGCCATGTGGGCGGGGACTTCTTCCAGATCGTTCCGCTCGAAGCGGGACGCGCGCTCGTGGTGGTCGGCGATGTCAGCGGCAAGGGCCTGCCCGCGGCAATGACCGTGTCGTTGCTGGTGGGGACCTTCAGGACGCTCACGCACTACACCGAGAGCCCTGGCGAGATTCTTGCCGCCATGAACCAGCGCATGTTGGCCCGTTCAAGCGGCGGATTCACCACCTGCCTCATCCTGAGGGTCGAGCCCGGCGGCCGGCTCACCCTGGCCAACGCCGGCCACCTTTCTCCCTACCTCGACGGGGCGGAAATAGAAGTCCCCGGCGGACTGCCGCTTGGCTTGGCCGCCAGCTCCACGTACCCGGAGATCGCCGTCGCGCTGCCGCTGCTCAGCCAGCTCACCCTGCTGACCGATGGCGTCGTCGAGGCGCGCAATGCGGCCGGCGAACTCTTCGGCTTCGACCGCACTGCCGCCCTCGCCGGCGAGCCTGCCGACCAGATTGCCCTCCGCGCCCACGACTTTGGCCAGGAGGACGACATCACCGTCCTCACCCTAGTCCGCCAGCCCGCCTGAGCCGCCGCCCAGCGCGGAGGTTCGCGCCTTCCTCCCGCCTCGATGTTGCATTGCATTTGCCCCTCCCGGCGCACAATGGAGGGTATGTCGCCGGCAGGAGTCGCGAGAAAGCCCGCTCCATTGCAGCACGGAGCCGCCTCCCTGAGACCAATCTCGCCCCCCCCACCCCCCTCCCACGTTTTTGCGTATTTCCCGGCTTTTTTGACAGATATCCATCCCTGAATCAATAGGATACGATTTCATACTGTTGTCTTACTGGTAAACAGAGAGCCCGTTTTTTGGGCCGAAAATACGGCCTCTTTACCGAAAATCCGCCCCTCTCCCTTCAAATCGCGGCTGCTGCAATCGCCTCCGTCGGGAGAAGCGCAGGCTGGCGCCAGGACCCTCTTCGCATGTACTCCGCGCAAAGCGGTCCTGCCCGTAAATGCCTGCAGCATAATGAATTACTATGTTCTGCAAAATATGAGCACAAAACACTCATATTTTCTGAATCGCTTATGATATATTTCCTATCAGATGAGTTGAGCGCTAGTGACTAAGACCCGCGCCGCCCATCGACGACATCGAACCAGGAGGATTTTCGCTATGGCAATCACCCGTTGGGACCCCTTCCGTGAAGTTGTCACCCTGCAGAACCGTCTGAACTCGCTCTTCCGCGAGATGAACGAGACCGACAGCCCTCTGACCACCGCCAGCTTCGTGCCCGCCGTCGACATCTACGAGGACCCGCAGAAGGTCGTCCTCAAGATCGAGGTTCCGGGCATCGAAGAGAAGGACCTGGACGTGCGCGTCGAAAACAACACCCTCACCGTCAAGGGCGAGCGCAAGTTCGAGAAGGAAGAGAAGGAAGAGAACTTCCATCGCATCGAGCGCCGCTACGGCAGCTTCTACCGCAGCTTCACGCTGCCTTCCACGGTGGACGCCGAGCACATCGCCGCCAGCTACCAGGCCGGCGTGCTCAAGCTCGAACTGAACAAGAAGCCCGAAGCGCAGCCCCGTCAGATCAAGATCAACGTCGGCGGCGAACAGAAGACCGAGGAGCCGGAGCTGGTGGGCACACGGTAAGTGCGAGTGCACAGTGGTCAGTGGTCAGTGATCCACGATCAGAGGTGAGCATCAGCATCCAGGGCTCGGCCGGCGGGCAAATGGGACAAAGGCCACGCGGCCGGGTCCTGAATGCTGTCATTCCGTCGCCGGGAATTCCCTCTCTTCGCCGCCCGCCGACCGCTGCCCACTGTCCAGGCGGCTCGTCGACGAGATCCCCTCATGCCTGCGCAGCGTAATATTTGGTCCGGGAGGGTTAGGCAATGACTGCGAGTGGAAAAAGGACGGCGATTTACCTGGTCTGTTTTCATTCCGAGAGGCCTACGAGCCTCGACGGCACCAAAGGGCAGTTCCGCAAGGTTGAGACTGCAATTGATAACGACGAGTGGCCCTACGATAACGGCGATGACCCATCGTTCTACGTGGCACGGCAAGGGGGTCCGCTCACTTGGGGCGTTTGCCGGCAGGACCTTCGGAATGCGATTGAGAAGGACAGCATCGTCGTATTCTTCTCCTTTACATCGCGACCAAACGGCGACATTGCCTATCGCCTATGTGCCGTCGCGACTGTCGATGACAAGGTTGATCATCGCGCTATTCACGACGACCGTCGTCTCCGTAGATTCAGGAACCGCTACATCAACAGACTGATTACTCCCGAGAAGGGTGGCTGGCGCTATGACGAATCTGACAGACGCCCAAAGCAGCGGCACAAGGACTGGCTGTGGCGGATGGCAGACTACCGGCGAGCCACGAAACAGAATTTCGCCGAGAAACATCAACGTGTATACAGCGACCAATGGTTCGCTGAAAGCGCGGTCGCCAGCGGCGAATTGCCGCTAGCCGGCAACTATGTCGTGTTTTCCTCCCGGCCCGATCGCACATTCATCTCGCCTGAGCCGCCTGTCGTTGCGATAGCTGAGAAGGGGCAACGCGAGAAGTGGAGGAACGAGAAATTGCGCACCCTGACCGTATGCAAAGCGGCGTCTCTGCGTAGCGATAGACGCGATTTCTTGCGAACTGGCAAAAACTCAGGCGGATACGTTCACCGGCAACTGCGGTTCGATGTGCCGGCGGATGCAGCAAGTAGTTGGCGCGGTGCGTTGATTAAGGCGCTGATGGGAGCTGAGGGCCCGAAACGGCACAAGACGGAGCGGGTGCGAACAACTAGAAGTGCAAAATGCTAATCCGCGTCTGATCGCTGACCACTGACCACTGACCACTGACAACTGACAACTGATCACTGACAACTGATCACTGACCACTGGAGGGAACGATGGCAATCCGCTGGGAAAAACTGACGGTCAAGTCGCAGCAGGCAGTCGAGCAGGCGCAGGCGCGCGCCTCCGAACTGGGCAACCCGGAACTCTTGCCGGTACACCTGCTGCTGACGCTGATCGAGGACCGCGAAGGCGTGATCCCGGCGGTGCTGGAGAAGATCGGCGCGCCCGCCGAGCGGCTGACGCACGAGCTTAACCAGATCGAGCAGAAGCTGCCCCGCGTTGCCGGCGCCGCCGCGCAGCCTGGCATGAGCCAGGCGCTCAACAAGGTCTTCGACCAGGCCTTCCGCGACGCCGCCAACTTCAAGGACGAGTACGTCTCCACCGAGCATCTGCTGCTGGGCGTGGCGCAGGTCAAGGGCGACCCGGCGCGCGATGCGCTGGTGGCCGCCGGCGCCTCGCACGAGGCCATCCTCAAGGCGCTGACGGCAGTCCGCGGCGCGCAGCGCGTCACCGACCAGAACCCCGAGGCCAAGTTCCGGGCTCTGGAGAAGTACGCCAAGGACCTCACAGAACTCGCCCGTCGCGGCAAGCTCGATCCGGTCATCGGCCGCGACGAGGAGATTCGCCGCGTCATCCAGGTCCTCAGCCGGCGCACCAAGAACAACCCCGTCCTCATCGGCGAGCCCGGCGTGGGCAAGACCGCCATCGCCGAGGGCCTGGCCCGCCGCATCGTCTCCGGCGACGTGCCCGAGGCTCTCAAAGACAAGCGCCTCATCTCGCTCGACCTCGGCTCCATGCTGGCCGGCGCCAAGTACCGCGGCGAGTTCGAGGACCGCCTCAAGGCCGTGCTCAAGGAGATTGAGGAAGCGAACGGGCAGATCGTGCTCTTCATCGACGAGTTGCACACCCTGGTCGGCGCCGGCGCGGCCGAGGGCGCCATCGACGCCAGCAACATGCTCAAGCCGGCGCTGGCTCGCGGCGATCTGCGCGCCATCGGCGCCACCACGCTCAACGAGTACCGCAAGTATATCGAGAAGGACGCCGCGCTCGAGCGGCGCTTCCAGATCGTCTTCGTCGGCGAGCCCAACGTCGAGGACACGATCGCCATTCTCCGCGGCCTCAAGGAGCGCTACGAGGCGCACCATAACGTGCGCATCAAGGACGCGGCCATCGTCGCTGCCGCCACCCTCTCGCACCGCTACATCTCCGACCGCTTCCTGCCCGACAAGGCCATCGACCTGGTCGATGAAGCCGCCGCGTCGCTGGCCATCCAGATCGGCTCGGTCCCGACAGAGATCGATCAGCTGGAGCGCCAGGCCACTTCGCTCGAGATCGAGCGCGCGGCGCTGAAGCGCGAGACCGACCCCAACAGCCTCGAGCGTATGGACGAGGTCGAGCGCGAGATCGCCCAGTTGCGCGAGAAGATCACCGCCCTGCGCGCCCGCTGGACCAAAGAGCGCGAGGTCATCGCGCGCATTGGCGACTTGAAGAAGCAGATTGAAGCGCTGCGCTTCGAGGCCGAGGAGCAGACGCGCCGCGGCCAGCTCGACCGCGCCGCGCAGATCCAGTACGGCGAGCTGCCGAAGCTCGAAGCCGAGCTGAAGAAGCTGAACGCCGCGCAGGACGCGCTCGCCGTCGGTGGCGGCCCGTCGCGCCTGCTCAAGGAAGAGGTCGACGAAGAAGACATCGCCGCCATCGTCAGCAAGTGGACCGGCATTCCCGTCACCCGCATGTTGGAGGGCGAGGTCAAAAAGCTGGTCGAGATGGAGCAGCGCCTCCGCGAGCGCGTCGTCGGCCAGGATGCGGCGCTCGCCGCCGTGGCCAACGCCATCCGTCGCTCGCGCGCGGGCCTGAGCGACCCCAAGCGCCCCATCGGCTCCTTCCTCTTTCTCGGCCCCACCGGCGTGGGCAAGACGGAGACCGCCCGCGCCCTAGCCGAGTTCCTCTTCGACGACGAGCAGGCCATGGTCCGCATCGACATGAGCGAGTACATGGAGAAGCACGCCGTCTCGCGGCTCATCGGCGCGCCTCCCGGCTATATCGGCTACGACGAAGGCGGCCAGCTCACCGAGGCCATCCGCAGAAGGCCCTACGCGGTCGTTCTCTTCGACGAGATCGAGAAGGCCCACCCCGACGTCTTCAACGTGCTCCTGCAGGTGATGGACGACGGCCGGCTGACCGACTCCAAGGGCCGCACCGTCGACTTCAAGAACACTGTGCTCATCATGACCTCGAACCTGGGCGCGGCCATGCTGGCCGGCGATGCCCTCAAGACAGAGCACGATTTCGACCAGGCCCGCGAGAGCGTGATGCGCATTCTCAGGGAGCACTTCCGCCCCGAGTTCCTCAATCGCGTCGACGAGACCGTAATCTTCCGTCCGCTCGGACAGGCGCAGATGATGCAGATTCTTCTGTTGCGGCTGAACGAACTGCAGAAGCTGCTCGCCGACCGTCAGATCTCGCTCGAACTGACCGGCGCGGCGCAGCAGTTGATCCTCGCCGCCGGCTCCGACGCCGCCTATGGCGCCCGTCCGCTCAAGCGCGCCCTCCAGCGCATGATCCAGGACCCGCTGGCCATGAAGATCCTCTCCGGCGAAGTCCTGCACGGCGCGCACGTGAAGATCGGCGTCGACCGCGCCTCCAACCAGTTGAAGTTCGAGACGATGAGCCGTGAGGCGATGGCCTGAAGGTCCGCGGTGGAGCAGCTTCCTGACCTGGCGCTAACAGAGCATCAGGAACCGCACCAGCGCCATCGCAAAGGCGAACGCAAGCCCATAGCCGAAGGTCTCGATAGCTGTCGGCCTGCGCCCGCGGCGGATAAGCCGCCGCCCAATCTGCGCCATCACCAGCCCGGTCAGGAGCGGGGTCATCAAAACACTGATTCCGTGCAATCGCGTACGAAGAAACAGCGGGTGAGGAATAACCAGTGCGCTCAGCAACCCAGCCCCGGCGCCGACAATGAACAGATAGGCTCCGAGGGCGAGCTTGCCAACCGTCACCGAGTCGCCAAGCAGCCTCCGCTCAGCGCGCATTGCGGCCGAACAGAGAACCTCCGCGGCAATCTCCGCAAGGAACTCGCCGAGCAATTCCAGGATTCCGCCGAAGAGTGCAAAAAGGAATTCTTCCATCGGAAGGTGTCCGTTTAAGAAGGCACCTATTCGGCTCTACGCGAGACCGTGTGCCAAGGTTCCCGGGCCGGCAATCGCACAAGGCACCGGGTGTCGGCAGTCTCGAATGGCTCTGAAAGTCCCCAATGAACCCTGAAAGCACGAACCTCCAACTTGCACTGTCATCCTAAGCGAAGCGGAGCGGAGTCGAAGGATCCGCGGTTGCTCTTCGGCCGGCCGCGGCAAGAGCAGCCTCAGATCCCTCACTGCATTCGGGATGGCAGCGCCCCGGCGGCAAGTTCAGACCGATCCATTCCAATCGATCTTGACTCCCGCCCGTTTGAAATCCGCAGGCTCGTACTCGGACCAGTCGCGGCTCAGGTCAACCCACGTAGGATTCGTCTTCTCCATCAGCGCAATCTTCTTTTCGCGCCTCCACCCTTTGAGTTGCTTCTCGCGGGCGATCGCCGCCGAAGCCTCTTCATAACTCTCGTACCAGACCAGCCGGTCGCAGTTATAGGCCGCAGTAAAGCCCTCGTGCTCCTTCCACTTGTGCTCGAAGACACGCTTGGGAACCTCTGATTTAGTCGAGGTCTTGAAGGGTACGGGCTTCAGCCCGTACGTTAAGTCCAGCAGAATGAATTGGGCTTTAGATGGGATGAGACGGCTGGTCCCGCGGAGAGCTAGGCTTTCCGCAGCGCACTCGAGGTGCTAGGAGGAGACCAGCCGATGAAGAAGGTTAGCAAACAAAT
>JBAVMZ010000062.1:0-17685 GCA_049690595.1 Occallatibacter sp.
GGTCTCCAGACCGGCTGTCGTGCGGGCGTCCCCGCCCGCGCGCTCTCCCGTCTTGCCACCCATCCCGGACCGTCGCGGACCCCTGATCCCTGATCCCTGATCCCTGATCCCTTGCCTCTTGCTGGAAACCATCATGAACCCAAGCCTTTCTGTTTTCTGGGTTTGGACGCTGCCGGCTGGCCGGGGGCGGCAGCCTGCCGGCGCTGCCGCGCGGCCTCGTAGAGCACCACCGCGCCCGCCGCGGAGACATTCAGCGAGCTCACCCCGCCGGCCATCGGTATCCGCAGCAGGTGGTCGCAGCTGCGCTTCACCAGATCGTGCAGTCCGGCGCCCTCGCGGCCCAGCACCAGCACCAGGTTACCGGTCAGGTCGAAACGGTCGTAATCGGTCGCGCCGCGCTCGTCCAGCCCCACCACCCAGATGTTCTTTTCCTTTAATTCCTCGAGCGCCCGCACCAGGTTCACCACCCGCGCAATCCTCAGATGCTCCGCAGCCCCGGCCGAGGCCTTTACCGCCACCGGGCTCAACGGCGCCGCCCGCCGCTCGGTCACCACGACGCCGTCCACTCCGGCCCCGTCTGCCACCCTCAGCAGCGCCCCCAGGTTCTGCGGGTCTTCCACGCCGTCCAGCGCCAGCAGCAGCCGGGCTGTTCCCGGCGCGGCCGGCGCAAACAGGTCCTCGATCGCCAGGAACTCCTGCTCGCGCACCAGCGCCACCACCCCCTGGTGGTTTGCCGTCTGCGCCTGCAGGGTCAGTTGCTCGCGCGCCTCGGAGCGCACCCGCACCCCCGCCTCGCGGCACATTACGACGATGCGCTCCAGCCGCTCGTCGCGCCGTTCGCGGGCCACCAGCACATGGTCGAAACGCCGCCTTCCGGCCTTCAGCGCCTCCTCCACCGGATGCAGTCCGTAGAGAACTTCCATAAGCCCGATTGTAGAAGATCGGCGGAGCGACAACAGCCAGGCCGGCCCGGAGCCGAAACTCCGTCTCCTGTGCGCCGCTCATCCACGCCCCGCCCTCAGGCCCGGAAACGCCGCGGACAGGCCGCCTTCCGCGTATTCATCTTGAATCCCACCTCGATTGACGATATCGTTCAGCAGATGATCTTTTGTGTTGCGCCATAGAGCCATCCCGGTCGCTTGGGCCCTGCTCGTGTTCGCAGGCGTGTCCCTCTGCGCTCAGGAATACAGCTTTCGCAGTTTCGGGGTTGCGGAAGGCCTCAACAACCTCGCCATCCGCAGAATCTACCAGGACCGGGTGGGCTTCCTCTGGGTTAGCACCGAAGACGGCATCTTCCGCTACGACGGGGACCGCTTCGAGGCCTTCGAAAAGGCACAGGGGATGCCGCAGAATTCGGGCGCGGCGTTTGGCGACGCCCCCGACGGCTCTCTTCTGGTGGGAGGAGACTTCGGTCTCTACCGGCTTTCGGGCAATCGCTTTGAGAAGCTCTCCGGCCCGTTCAAGAGCATCCCGTGGGCCCAGTCCATCCAGTCCGATGGCAAAGGCCACACGTTTGTCAGCACCGACCGGGGACTTGTGGAACTCTCGTCCGAGCCGGGACGGGCTGGATTTGCGATGCGGAGCCTTCCGCAGCCCCAGGGAACATCCGACCCCGGCGCCTACGGAGTCTTCCTGGAGGGTGACGTCCTCTGGTATGGCTGCGGACAGGAACTCTGCCGTGTCGATGCCCAGGGGACTCGAGTCTTCGGGCGCACCAGCGGTCTTCCGGCCAGCGCGGTTCAGGTGATCCTGAAAGATGGCAACGGGAATCTCTGGGTGCGGCTGCGGAATGCCGGCGTATTTGAATGGCCCGCCGGAAAGCTTCGATTCCAAAAGCCGGATCTGCCCTTTGCCGCCGCGAAAATGGGTGGAGTGCCCGCTCTGGACAGCGGCGGCCGGGTCCTGCTTACCTCGCCGGACGGGCTGTTGATCGATGAAGGCGGCAGTTGGCGAAAGATCGGCCGCTCCGCCGGCCTGCGCGGTACCGTCTATTCCGTCTTCGAGGACCGCCAGCACTCCCTCTGGATCGGCCTGGCGGGCCGCGGACTGGTCCAGTGGCGCGGCTTCCGGGAGTGGGAGACTTACTCAACCGAAAGCGGACTCACCAGCGATCTGGTCTACGAGATCCTGCCCCGCGACGATGGGTCGATCTGGGTGGCCACGGAAGCCGGGTTGTTCCGCGGAGTGTTCGGCCCAGGCGGCTTGACCTTCAAGGAAGTTGCCGGATTCATCGGCATTCCTGTCCACAGCCTGCGCCAGGGGCCCGGCGGGGACCTCTGGATAGGAACGGAAACCCGCGGTGTCGCGCGCATCGATCCTGGTAGCGGCAAGGTCCAGTGGTTCGGTGAGGCGCAAGGCATTGCAGGCAAGGCGGCCTACACGGTGCGCTTCGACCGCCAGCAGCGCCTCTGGGCGGCCACCGATGCGGGTCTCTTCGTTGCCCAGCCTCCCTACCGGCAGTTCTCCCGCATCGTCGAGTTGCCGCCTTCGCGCGTTTGGGCCTTCGCCGAGGCCACTGACGGCGCGCTCTGGGCTGGCGGTGCCGGCGGCCTCTTTCAATTCGCATCCGGCCGCTGGAAGAAACTCACCCAGGCCGACGGCCTGAGCAACACCGAGGTGCTCTCCCTCGGCGCCGGACCGGACGGCGTCGTCTGGGTGGGATATCGCTTCGGAGGCGGCATCGATCGCGTTCATCCCCACCAGGGCGGGGTATCCATCGAGAAGGGCGTACAGCGAAACGGCTCCATCGGCCTGGTCTATTTCCTCGACTTCGACTCGAGTGGCCGCCTGTGGGCTGGAACCGAGCGCGGCGTGGACGTCTGGGACGGCGCCCACTGGAGCCACTACGACATGACCGATGGTCTGGCCTGGAACGACTGCGACCTCGGTGCATTCGCCCAGCAGCCCGATGGCGCCGTCTGGATCGGAACCAGCGGCGGACTCTCTCGCTTCAAGCCCCTCCCCCACCACGCCCCCGACGCCCCTCTCCAGGTCGTCTTTACCCGCCTTGCCATCGGCCAGACCGACGTCTCCGGGCTCCGCAACCCCTCGTTTGGCGTGCGTGCCGCCTCGCTGGTCGCACGCTATTCGGCACTCAATGCGCCTCGGCAAAACGCCGTCGTCTTCCGCTTCCGACTGGCGGGCGGCCGGTCCCCGTGGACTGAGACAGTTCAGCGCGAGCTGGACTTCGCCAGCCTGGCCCCGGGGGCCTACACCCTCGAGGTCGAGGCCCGGGATGAGGATGGCGCCTGGAGCGGACACGGCGCCAGGTTTCCATTTCGCATTCTGGCTTCGTGGTATTCAACGCCGTGGTTTATCTCCCTGGTGATCTTCATCCCGCTCTCGATCCTGGCGGTCTTGCTGCGACTGCGCTTTCTCGGCGCCAAAAGGAGGGAGCACGAGCTGGTCCTGCTGGTCGAAGAAAAGACCGCCGATCTACGGCGCGCCAACGAGGAGCTCTCCCAGCTCTCGTTTACCGATCCGCTCACAGGCATGGCCAACCGGCGCGTCTTTGACCGGGCGCTCGAGCGGGAATGGGCCCGCCTCACGCGAGTCGATACCTGCCTCTCGCTGCTCAGCATCGACGCCGACTACTTCAAAGCCGTGAACGATTCGCAAGGTCACATCAAGGGCGACGAGTACCTCAGACTGCTGGGCGCCGAACTTATCCGGCTCTGCAGACGGAAGATCGACCTGGCCGTGCGCAGCGGCGGCGAGGAGTTCGCCATCCTTCTTCCGGGCACGAACGCCGCCAAAGCCCTGGCCTTCGCCGAGTCGGTGCGCGAGGCGGTCGCCGCTCTCCAGTTGCCCCATCCCGCATCTCCGGTGGTCCCGTTCCTCACCGTCAGCATAGGCGTGGCCACGGCTGCCAGGGGCTGGTATTCCGCCCGCGAAGATCTGGTCGCCGCCGCCGACCTCGCCCTCTATGCCGCAAAAAGCGCCGGACGCAACCGAGTCTGTGCAGCCCCCAGGCCAGCGGCCTCGGAAGATTCCGCCAGTCTCGACGCCCTGCCGCCAACCTGACCTCAGACCCGCACAATGGCGCTGAACCTTCCATCCACCAAAAGACCGTTATTGCCCACCCCGGTCCCTGCCACCACACCCGCAAACCCGCATCTCTCACGGCGTTTGGACCAGCGAACGGCAATCGGTTGTAGCGCCGGCCTCCCGGCCGGCTGTAGCGTGGATCTCCTGACCCACGCTCTGTGATTCCAAGTGGGCACAAACGCTTTGCAAATCGAGCGAACGCTCAATCCTGTGAGAAATGCAGGCTAACCGAAAGTCGCCATCGCGCCGAGCGCAGTCAACCCGCCAAATCCCAAGACCACCGCTTGCCGCCAATTCCCCCCATCCGGCGCACAATTGACCCATGACAGCCAATCCAAATCCGGCCCTCGTCCTCCGTCGCGGCCCAGCGGTCTTTCCCTCCACCCCCTCCCCCCCCAGAAAAGCTGTGAGACTGTGAAACTGTATGGAACTCCCCCGGAAAAACCGCCCGACTCCCTCGACCGAAAGAAACCAACATATTGATATAACAAGACTTACCATCAGCCAGCCCCCCCGCCCAGACCGCGCCCCACCCCCCCTCGAAAGACCGTGAAACTGTGAGACTGTGAAACTGTGAGCCCAAGCCTCAATTTCGCTTGGCTCGCCCGCCCCGTCGCCTGCATACTGTCGCCACCGGAGCCGCCATGCCCGCTTCCCCCAAAAAGACCTTCACCGCCGTCCTCGAGCCAGACGGCACCTCCCTCCGCTGGGTCGTCGCCCGCATTCCCTTCGACGTGGCCAGGACCTGGCCGGAGCGCCGCCGCCTCCGCGTGCGCGGCGAGATTGAGGGCTTCGCCTTCCGTACCTCGCTCTTCCGCGATCCCCGCGGCGAAGGCCACATCCTGCTGGTGAACAAGAAGATGCAGGCCGGCGCCGGGGCAGGGGTGGGCGCGGCGGTGCGCATCCGCATCGAACCGGACCTCGAGGAGCGCGAGACCGTCATCCCGCCCGAACTGGTACGCGCCATGAAGGCCGACCGCCGCCTGGCTCCCTACCTTGGCGCCATGCCTCCCTCTCACCAGCGCGAGATCGGCAAGTGGGTGGCAGAGCCCAAAAGCGCCGAGACGCGTGTCAAGCGGGCCGAGGCCATGGCCGAGCGCCTGCTCTTTGCCCTCGAAGGCGAGACCGAGACGCCCCCTGTCCTCGAAGCCGCCTTCCGCCGCCAGCCCCTGGCTCGCACCGGCTGGGAGGCCATGACCCCTAACCAGCGCCGCGGCCACCTGCTCGGCATCTCGTACTACGGAACCGCGGAAGCCCGCGAGCGCCGCGCGGCCAAGGCCGTTGAGGAGGCGCTCAAGGCGGCCCGCCGGGCCGCGCCGCGGGGCGAGTAGCACCCGGTTTGATGAGAAGAACAAACTCCCCGCCGGATTTGTAAAGAATTGTAATAAGGCGATTTTCTTGGAACTGCGGCGGCCTGCGAGGCGTTTAATAAACTCAGATGAGCGCAGCCACCCTTCTTCGCCCTTTCCTTGTCCAGGGGTCCGCCACCGTTGTCGACGAACAGGCACGGCAGGAGAGCCTCGCCGTTGCGAATGGCTTGAAGCGCCAGGACGCCGGCCTGCTCGACGAGTTGATCGTCCGCTACCAGCACCGGCTGCTGCGCTACCTGCTCTACCTGACCGGCAACCGAGAGATGGCCGAGGACCTCTTCCAGGAGGTCTGGATGCGCGTTCTGGTCCGCGGCGCGCAATATAACGGCCGGGCACGCTTCGAGACCTGGCTCTTCACCATCGCCCGCAACCTCGTCATCGACCAGCGGCGCAAACGGACGATGTCCAGCCTGGACGAGCTCTTCGAGGTCGGCTCGGAAGACGACCGCCCCATGAGCTTCGAGGTGGCCGGCGACGAGCCCACCCCCTTCGACCGCTGCGCAAATCTCGAAGACCGCGAGCACATCGCCGCGGCGCTGCTCGAGCTGGACACCCTCTACCGCGAGGTTCTGGTTCTGCGCTTCCACGAGGATCTCTCGCTCGAAGAGATCGCCAGGGTCACCCGCGCTCCTCTCTCCACCGTAAAATCGAGGCTCTATCGCGGCCTTGCCGCCATCCGTCCGCGGCTGGAGCGGGCACGGCTGCGCGCGCTGGAGGCTGTGTGACCGCATCCGGCGCCACCGGCGATCCCGACCGCGACCTTCTGGCCTCCCTGGCCGGAACGCAGGCTGGCAGAGCGTGCGAGATTGCCCATCGAACCCGCCGGGTGGTGGCTGCTTCCTGCGGCGTCCTGCAGGAGCAGAAGGCGGGCCGCGAGCGCACGCGCTCTCTGGTGCTGGCCGTCACCATCGTCGTTCCGCTGCTGCTGGCGCCCTTTGTCGGCTGGGCGGTGGACGAACTCGTCGCCGGCGGCCACCTGAACGACCCTGCCAGCCAGGTCGCGCTCTGGATCTGCATGTTGTGCCCAGCCCTCGCCGCGGCAGTCCTGGTAGGCGGCTGGATGCGGCGGTAGTAGTCCCCTTTTAGGACTCCCTTGCACTCATTCTGCGCACAGGCGCAACTTCCCCCCCAGCTTTCTCGTCCGATTAACTAAGGGCCGGTCTTTGGTTAGGCCCATTTGCCCTCCTGTGGAGGGGTTTAAGATGCAAGAGCCACAATCCATCGAAGTCAACGAAGATTCGAACATGATTCCCGTCTGGTCCTTTGTCGTGGCCAGCCTGGCGTTTCTTCTGGTCGAGTACTACTTCTGGTTTGTCCTGCCGGACAATACCCACCACCTCCCACTCGGCTTCCGCGTTTACTTCAACCTCTCCTGGGGCGTGCTGGCCGCGCTCTACTTCCTCATGGTGGGCTACGTGAGCCGCGACGCTCCCCGCCGCGGCATGAGCGCCCGCCTGTGGATGCTGCTCTGCTTCGTCATGCCCGGCGGCATCGGCGCGGTGCTTTACTTCCTGCTCCGCTCGCCGCGGATGGCCCGCTGTCCCGCGTGCTCCACCCACGTTCGCGGCGACTTCCACTTCTGCCCGCAGTGCAATTTCCGTCTGGCGGCCAGTTGCGGAAACTGCTTCCATACCGTCCGCGCCGCCGACCAGTACTGCACCCGCTGCGGTCACGAGCTGGCCTTCGACCAGATGCCGGCCCGCCTCCGCGCCCTGGGCGACTGATCCGGCGCTGCCGGCACGCCCCCGGCCGCGCTCTGCGACGATTGACCTGATCGGGCGGCCTTCCTACAATCGAGACTCGGCCCCCGGCGCATCCCTCTTATGACCCTTTCAGCGCTCATCGTCGACGACGAACAACTTGCCCGCGAGGAACTCGCCTACCTGCTTGGCCAGATTGGCGGCGTCGAGGTGGCGGCCGAGGGCGCCAACGGCATTGAGGCCGTCTCTCTCATCGAGGAGTACCGGCCCGACCTCGTCTTCCTGGACGTGCAGATGCCCGGCCTCGACGGCTTCCAGGTCATCCAGAAGCTGGTCGAGCGCCAGCGCACGGGCACGCTCGCCGGCCCGCTGCCGCAGATCGTCTTTGCCACCGCCTACGACCAGTACGCCGTACGCGCCTTCGACGTGAACGCGGTCGATTACCTGCTGAAACCCTTCGACCGCACCCGCGTGGAGCAAGCCGTCGAGCGCGCCCGCGGACGGCTGGCCGGCGCCGCGCCCGGCACGCTTGAGGATTCGCAGATCGGCGCACTGCTCAAACTGCTCGACCGGCCCCGCGGCCAACAGCCTGCCCGCCTCATCGTCCAGGCGCAAAGCCGCTTGCTCCTCGTCGACCAGACCGAAATTTGCTTTGCCGCCATCGACGAAGGCGTCATCCGAGTGGTCACCCAGGCCTTCGAGGGCCAGTCCAAGTGCCGCACCCTCGAGGAACTGCTCGAACTGCTCGACCCCGCGCTCTTCTGGCGCGCCCATCGCGGATTCGTGGTCAACCTCAACCACATCCGCGAGGTCGTCCCGTGGTTCAAGTCCAGCTACCAGCTCCGCATGGACGACAAGAGGCAGACCGAAATCCCAGTCAGCCGCGCCCAGACCCGCCGCCTAAGGGAACTCTTCAACCTCTAGAGCATCTCTCCAATTGGTATCGAGTCAGTCCTGTCGTCGATAGCCATAGCCAACACCTGCAAGAACTTGTAGCGCTGGCCTCCTGGCCGGCTGTTGCGTGGGCCTCCCGGCCCACGCTCACTCTCGCCCGATAGGAGAGATGCTCTAGCGCTAACTGGCGCCGATCGAGGGTCCCGCGGGGAGCATCGGTCTCACCCACCTGCCAGCCTGTGTAGCAGCCGCCCTTCGCCGTTCCTGCCCTCATCCGCTACACTGGCCAGAATCCCGAGTTGTGAGCGAGGAGCAAAAGCCCTTGGCCCTTCTGTACGTAGGTGTTCTGGCGGTAATCGTGGTGGCGCTGCTGGCGGTGGCCATCTATCGCACCACGCAGGTGAAGACCAAGGCCGACTACCTGGTGGCGGGCCGCTCGTTGCCGGCCTTCGTGCTGGTGTTGACGCTGCTCACCTCGTGGATCGGCGCCGGGTCGCTCTTTGCCGGGGCTGAGAACGCCTACAAGAACGGCTTTGCCGCGCTCTGGCAGCCGGCCGGCGGCTGGCTGGGGTTGCTGCTGATCTACTTCATCGCCCCGCGCGCTCGCCGCTTCGCCAGCTTCACCCTGCCCGACCTCCTGGAAGCCCGCTACAACCAGGCTGCCCGCGTGCTGGGCACTCTGGCCATCCTCTTTGCTTACGTAGGCATCACCAGCTACCAGTTCAAGGGCGGCGGCGACGTGCTGCACCTGATCTTCCCCGAGCTCTCTTCCGATTTCGGCACCTACCTCATCGCCGCCTTCGTCATCCTCACCACGGCGCTGGCGGGGATGTCTTCCGTCGCCTACATGGATGTGGCCATCGGCTCGTTGGTGACCGGCATCTGCGTCGTCGCCGCGCCGTACCTGCTGGTGCAGGCCGGCGGCTGGACCGGGCTGCACCACTCGCTGCCGCCCGAGTACTTCCAGGTGCTGGGCAACTACCGCCTGGCGCCCGACCACACCCTGCTGCCCGTCGGGATGGGGCTGATACGCGCCATGGAGTTCCTCGTCCCCACGCTGCTGCTGATGCTCGGCAACCAGGTCATGTACCAGAAGTTCTTCTCGGCCAGATCGGAGAAGGACGCGCGCAACTCGGTCATCGGCTGGATCGTGGGCACGCTGGTCCTGGAGACGTTGATCGTGGCCATCGCGGTCTTCGGCCGCGCGCTCTACCCCACCGGCGAGGTCGCGCTCCACCCCCGCGAGATCATCCCCTACACCGCCCGCCACGGCTTGCCCGCGGTGCTCGGCGCGGTGCTCCTTGGCGCGGTCTTCGCCAAGGTCATCTCCACCGCCTCCAACTATCTCTTCTCGCCGGCCACCAACCTGGTGAACGACGTCTTTGTGCGCTATCTCGCGCCGAACGCCTCCAACAAACGCGTCCTGATCGTCTCGCGCCTTTGCGTCGTGCTGCTGGGCTGCTGGGCGCTCTACCAGGCGGTCTACGCCGAGAGCATTCTGCACAAGATGCTGTGGGCTTACACCATCTACTCGGCCGCGCTGACGCCGGTCGTGCTGGCGGCCTTCTACTCCAAGCGCGCGACCGCTTGGGGCGCGGTGGCGGCCATTGCCAGCGGAACCGTGGTCACGCTGGCCTGGGACCTGGAGCCGGTGCGGAGCCTCTTCCCGCGGATTCTGGCCGAGCGCGACGCCATCTTTCCCGCGCTGACGGCGGCCGTCCTCGCCCTCATCCTGGTGAGCCTGCTGACGCGGCCGCCGGAGCCGGCGCAACTGGCGCAGTTCTCCGACTGATTCGCTGACTGAGGCCGGACAGGAGGAGGATCGATTATGATAGGGACGACCATGGCCCCGCGAAGCAACATATCCGACGATCTGGCCCGACACATTGAGAAGGTTACAAATAAGCGGGCCCGATTTGTTCTGGACGCAATCGCAAAGAACGGGATTGTTACTACAGAGGAGATCAACCAGGCAGGGTATGAGCACCCGCCCCGCGCCGTTCGAGACGCCCGCGAACTTGGCTTTCCGATTGCGACGAAGAAGGTCAAACACTCAAATGGGCGCTCGATTGCGGCCTATGTTTTCCCCGAAAACGCGAAGTTCGGCCATGACAAAGACGGAAGAAGAATCCTCCCCAAGACAGAAAGGGAAGCGATCGTTGAGGCTGCGGGATCGAGGTGCCGAATTTGCGGCGCAGTCGAGAATCCGCAGGTTGACCATTGTATTCCTTATGAAATAGGTGGTGAGTCGGGCACGGCCGGTCCGGGTGTGTTCCAGGTTCTTTGTGGATCGTGCAACCGAAAGAAGTCCTGGAGTTGCGAGCACTGCACGAATTGGACTGGTGATCGTGACCGAGGCGTCTGTGCCAAGTGCTATTGGTCCGGGACCGATGAATACGAGCACATTGCAACAGAGCCGCAGCGGCGGGCCGATCTTGTCTGGCATCCGGATGAGGTAGCCGATTACGAGAGGCTTCGCATGAGGGCGCAAAGGGCCGCGGAGGCCGTGCCAGTGTATCTAAAACGGCTATTGCGAGATGTCTAGCCGAAGAGAACAGTCTGGATTGAAAAATCGCTCAGGGACATTTGCACTCTTTTACCTACTTTGGGGAGAAGATGGGAGACGTAGAGAGACTCCACAGTAACCTCCTTGCGTCCGTTGAGTGTTGCCTGGCTGGATCGTCCAACGTCCAGAAGGATGCGCCTTCCAATCTCATCCGGAAGAGGCTCTCCGTAGGACTTTTCTCCGCAAGAGCCGTCGTAACTGAGAACGAACGGAATCCCCCTGGTATTCAGGATCTCCAAGCCTTCAATAATCCGCGCGCGGCCAACTCCGGCGAAGTATCTTTGGTCGCGTCCGTTGCTTGTGCCCTGGTAAGGTGGATCGAGATAGAAGACATCCCCCTCGCGAGCTTCCTGAAACAGGCTCAGGAAATCACCGTGAGCAGCAAGACACCTGCCGCGAAGTACGCGATGAGCGGCAAGGATCTCTGCGCGCATTGTCTCAGGACGAGTCCCCGTCCTTCGTTTGTCTGGTGACTGGTTGAATTCACCCGCAGGATTGAAGCGCACGGAGTTCTTAACGCAGCGTGCCAGTAAATAGAGAAGCTTGGCTGGTTCCCGGTCCTCATTGAATTGCGTCCTGATCTCGTAGAATGCTTCGATTGGCCGACTTCTCTCCTCATGCCAGAGGAGGCCGTACCTCTCGGCGAGCTCCTCTGGAGCCTTGAGGATCAAGTTCCAAAGTCCAACGAGCGGTTGCAACGCATCGCCAATCAAATAGGAAGAAAACCTGCCTTCAGTCGCCGCAGCTAGGGTGATCGCCGCTGAGCCCGCGAAGGGCTCGACGAGACGAGTGTACCGCGACGATGGAACATGGCTCAAGATCGCTGTAGCGAGCCGCCGCTTGCTCCCCTGGTACGGAATCGGATGGGGGACAGAGAACCTCATATTGACCTTTTTCTAGTTTACCTTCGATGCAGAATGCCTATACGAAAATCGACTTCAGCTGAACGTGGGCTCCCCCAGGATTCCCGAAATGGGGGCGAGGTTTCCGGCCTCGGGACAACGGTTTTGTTGTCCTCGATTCTGGCGGCCTACCTCTCTGCCCGCCTGCTCGAACTCGTTCCCACGCCATTTCCGCGCCTCGCGATCGTCGCGCTCGACGTGCTTTCGGCGCTGGCCTTTGCGCTGGCCCACGGCTCGCGCCAGGTGGGCTGGCGCGGAATTGCCGTCTTTACTCTGATCTGTACCGCGGTGGGCAACACGGTGGAGAACGTTGGCGTGGCGACGGGATTTCCCTTCGGCCGCTACCAGTTCGTCGAACTGATGGGGCCAAAGCTCTTGCATGTGCCGGTGCTGCTGGGCCTCGCCTACATCGGCATGGCATGGGTCTCGTGGTCGGTGGCGTGGCTGATCGTGGCCGGGTCGCGCGGGAGGCTGGCCGGGCGGCGTCTCTTTGCCCTGCCCTTTGCTGCGGCCTTCGTGATGACGGCCTGGGACCTCGCGCAGGACCCGGTCTGGGCCACGCTGCTCCACGGCTGGACCTGGCGCGACGGGGGTCCCTGGTTCGGCGTGCCGGTCTCCAACTTCCTTGGCTGGTACGGAACCGTCCTGCTCATCTACCTGCTCTTCGCGCTGTGGCTGAGCCGCCGCGCGGAGGGGGACGCCGCGCCGCCGGGTTCTCCGGCGCCTGCTCTGCTCTTCTACGCGCTCTGCGCGGGAATGAACATCTTGCAGGTCGTTCCGCGCACCGTTCCCCAGGTGGTGCAGGACCCGGCTGGCCGCGTGTGGCATTCAGGCGAGATCACGGCCGCCTCGGCCATGGTCTCATTCTTCGTGATGGGCGCCTTCGCGGTCTTTGCCTGGATTCGGCTGGCCGACGGGAAAGACGCGAGGCCGGAATAAGGCCGGCTTACTGCAGAGGTATCTGGCGAAGCGCGGCTGCGGACTTCAGCAGGCGGCGGGTTCCCGGCGGACCCGGCTCAACCCAGGTCGAGATCTCTGCCCGTGGCGGCGGTGCGGTACTCCGCAGGGGCTTCGTCCTGGCTGTGACGGCCGTCGAGCCAGTGACTGATAAGCAGGGTCTCGTCGTCCGCGGCGGCGGACGCGCCCTGCGCCGCGCCCCTCAGAAGGCGTCGGCGGGTCTCGGCGGCGCGCTCCTCCTCGGCTGCTTTGCGCGCGGCGGCGCCGGCCTCGAAGGCCGCCGGGTGGATCTGAAAGGAGTTTCCGTGAATGTGCATCGTTCCCTCCCGAGGCTCGCGAGGGCAATCGGGCGGCCGTGAATCCAGCCAGTACGGTGAGAAAGCTCCAATTCCGGTGCGCCGGCGATCTCGCTTTCGTTGACTCCAGAAGATGGACTAAGTACACTTAGTCCATGCCCTACACCGTCCACCAGGCGAAGACCCACTTCTCCCGCCTCCTCAAAGAGGTCGAAGCGGGCAAGGAGGTCATTGTTCTCCGCGGTAAGAAGCCCGTCGCCAAACTGGTGCCGGTGGACCAGCCGGTACAGCCCGAGGTCCCTTTCCGCTTGATCGGGGCTTACCGGGGAAAGATCCATTACGGCGACGACGCCTTCGACCCCGTCTCCAACGAGGAACTTCGCGAGTGGGGCTGGGACTGGCTGGCAGACGCCCCGCTGGTTGAGCCGCCCTCCGAGCCGTCCGAGTCATGAGAGTCCTGCTCGATACGCACACCCTCCTCTGGCTTCTCGATGGCTCCCTTCGACTGCCGCCGCGCGCCCTGTCTGTCCTGCGAGACCCGAACACGGAGCCGGTGATCTCGCTGGTCACTCCCTGGGAGCTTTCGATCAAGTGCGGCGTGGGCAAGCTGGACGTGGCCGATCTGCTCGACGGCTTCGAGACGCGTCTTGCGACTGCCGGTTACACGGTCATCGAAACCACGGTCGGGCAGGTCATTCGCAGCGGACTATTGCCCTTCTTTCATCGCGATCCTTTCGACCGCCTCCTCGCCGCCCAGTCCATCGACCTCGACATTCCGCTCATCACCGGCGACCCGGTTTTTGAGCGCTACGGAGTCCGCCGCATCTGGGCCTGATTCCTATATCGTTTCTCTTGGGAGCTCCCTTTGGCGAAGTATCACAAATCGGTAGTGCCGGCGAAGCTGCGGGTTGGGGCCGCGCCCCTGATTGCCATCGTCGGCCGGCCCAACGTGGGCAAGTCCACCCTCTTCAACCGGCTGACGCGCAGCCGGCGCTCCATCGTGGGCGACGAGCCCGGCATCACCCGCGACCGCATCTACGGCGAGTTCGAGTGGTCCGGGCGCAGGTTCCGGCTGGTCGACACAGGCGGCATTGTGCCCGACGACCCTGCGCTGATCCCCACCGAGATCTTCTCGCAGGCGCGGGTGGCTCTGGAAGAAGCCGACGCGCTGGTGATGGTGGTGGACGCGCGCACGGAGCTCGCCAGCCCCGACTACGACCTGGCGCGGTTGCTGATGCGCGGGGGCAAGCCTCTGTTCCTGGTCGTGAACAAGGTGGAGGGCGAGGCGATGGCCATGGAGGCTGAGAATTTCCGCCAGCTCGGCATCCGCAACGTCTTTCCCGTCAGCAGCGAGCACGGGCTGGGCATCGGCGACCTCCTCGAAGCCATCGACGAGGCGCTGCCCGCCGCTGCCGAAGAATCCGCCGCTATCGAGGCCGCGAAGGGCGAGGAGGCCGGCGAGACGCTCCATCCCACCCACGGCGAGTACGAGCAGCATGAGGTTTCCGTGGCCATCATCGGCCGGCCGAACGTGGGCAAGTCCACGCTGCTCAACGCGCTCACCGGCACCGAGCGGGCCATCGTTTCGCCCGTGGCCGGAACCACCCGCGACGCGGTCGACGAGGTGGTCGATTTCGAGGGCAGCCAACTGCGCTTCGTCGATACCGCCGGCATCCGGCGCAAGGGAAAGACCCACCTGATGGCCGAAAAACTCAGCGTGGTCATGGCCCGCCGCCACCTGGAAGCGGCCGACGTGGCCCTGCTGGTCATCGACGCCACCGAGGGCGTCACGGCCAGCGACGCCACCATCGGCGGCTACGCGCACGAGAGCGGCCGCAGCGTGATTGTGGTGGTCAACAAGTGGGACGCGGTGACCACGGCGCGCGTGGACGGCAAACCCCCGGCCGACCGCGCCATCTTCGAGGAGCAGTTGCGCGGGGCGCTCAAGTACCTCAGCTACGCGCCCATCCTCTTTCTTTCGGCTCTCGAAGGCACGGTCGAAGGAAGCCGCAGCGGCCGCGAGCCGGAGATGACGCGCGTCCTCCGCACGGTAGTGCGCGTGGCCGCCGAACGGCGTCACCGCGTCTCGACCGGCGAAATGAACCGGTTTCTCGAGCAGATCGACTTCCAGCGCGCGCCCGTGCCCATGGCCAAGCGCGTGCGCATCTTTTACATGACGCAGGCCGCCGTCGCCCCGCCCACCTTCGTGCTCTTTACCGACCGAGATATCAAGCTGCACTTTGCCTTCGAGCGCTTCCTCGAAAACCAGATTCGCGCGGCCTTCGGCTTCGAGGGAACGCCCATCTGGTTCAAGGTGAAGGCCCGCAACGCGGAGAAGGACGGGTAGGCGGCGCCTACCCAGAGTGGCGGCCCGATGTGCCGCAATCGATCGGTCCTTTTTCATGGACGAGGGCCCCAGCCGTCGAAGAGACGATAGGGCCCTTCAACTGCCTTGGACTTGCGGACCTCGGTATCGGTCAGCGCCATCCTCCCCCGCACACCCATCGGCCTGGAATACCCCCAATCAGAAGGTCTCTTATGGCCGTGAATTCTCCACCGCCTGACAGGCGGTGGCTTCGGGCTATGGCTGGAAGCCGGATTGATCGGCCATGCGGCCGATTACACCCCCTTGAAGTCATCGTCTCGATCCGGGAGCATTTGTTCCTCGATATCCCGCTTCCAACTTCATCGGTCACGTTGCCGCTCGTCGCCAACCAATGCCCCCCGCGCCCACAGGTGCTGGCCCCAATACCGCTTTCGCAATCGTGCATATTCGCTCAACAACTTGTACGAGCTTTTCCCTTTCAAGTACCGTGCCGCCCGCGACACGGATATGTTCGTAGCGGCGCCGCGCACAGGCCTTAGAATAGGAGCCAATCCGGCAGATGGATGGGCTTCTGCTTGTAGCGCGGAGCAGGTCGCCTTTCACTGCCTCAAATCGAAAAGGGTGAGCATGTCTGAATATTCCATGAGTCCCAGCGGCGAGGAGTTTGCATTGCCCAACAAGGCAGATTACGCAATCGAGTTCGAACGGGTCCAGGCACTGGCGGATGCCGCCCGCAAGCAGGCCCAGGAAGTGGTAGTGGTCATGGGCCTCGGTTTCGTCGGGTCCGTGATGGCCGCCATCGTGGCCGATACGGTCGATAAGGAGTCGGGCCGCACCACCAAGTTCGTCATTGGATGCCAGCGGCCCAGCACGCGCAGTTACTGGAAGACGGTGATGTTGAACCGCGGCCAGTCGCCAGTGAAATCGGAAGATCCAGAAGTGGACCAGATGATCGCACGTTGCGTACTGGAGAAGAAGACGCTCACGGCTACCTACAATCCTGACAGCCTTGCCCTGGCTGACTGCGTCGTAGTCGATGTGCAGTGCGACTATACAAAGAAGCATTTAGGCACAATGAAGACCGGCGAGGCCGAAATGGCCGCGCTGGAAGCCACCCTGAAGAATATCGGCGAGAGGATTCAGCCCAATTGCCTGGTGCTGATCGAGACCACCGTCGCTCCCGGCACCACGGAGTTCGTGGCGCTGCCGATCCTTAAGAAAGCCTTCCGCGCCCGTGGTATCGATAGCGAACCGCTGCTGGCCCACAGTTTCGAGCGCGTCATGCCAGGCCGGGAATACGTGAAGAGCATCCGCGATTTCTGGCGGGTGTGTTCGGGTTGCAACAGCGAGGCAAGGAGCCGTGTAACCAGGTTCCTGAGCGAAGTGCTCAACGTCGAGAAATTCCCGCTTACTGTGATGGATCGGCCCATCGAATCCGAAACCACCAAGATTGTCGAAAACTCCTATCGCGCCACCATCCTGGCTTTTCTGAACGAGTGGTCGATCTTCTCCGAGCGCAACGGCGTGGATCTTATCAAGGTGGTCAACGCCATCAAGGTGCGGCCCACGCACAGCAATATGATCTTTCCCGGTCCGGGCATCGGCGGTTACTGCTTGCCGAAGGACGGCGGCCTGGGGTACTGGGCGTACAGACACATCCTCGGCTTCGAGGATGGCGACAGCATCTTCAAGATGAGCACCGCCGCGATCGACGTAAACGACACGCGCGGCCTCCATGTGGCCGAACTCACACGCGACGCGTTGCGCAACATGGGGCGTTACATCGCTGGCGCGCGCGTGCTGCTCGCCGGTGCAAGCTATCGGGAAGACGTAGGCGACACGCGGTATAGTGGAAGCGAACTGGTGGTTCGCAAGCTCACCGAAATGGGCGCGGAAGTCAGTGTCCACGATCCCTATGTCGATCATTGGTACGAACTGGAGAATCAGGACACCTATCCCGCGCCGGGACATTCGTGGTCCAGATTCTTCCGTGGCCAGGAAGACCTTCGCAATACTCGCGTGCAGAAGGACCTGCCGGAGGCCCTGCGAGGAGTGGAGGCTCTTGTCCTCGCCGTGCGACACACACCCTATCTGCAACTCAAGCCGGACGAGGTCGTCCGCTGGGCCGGGGGGGCGATTGGCGTGATAGATTGCTTCGGCATTCTGAAGGACGAAGATATCCGCCGGTATTTTGAGCTTGGCTGCGAGGTCAAGGCCCTGGGCCGCGGCCACATCCAACGTATTAAGGAAGAGGTGCGCTCGACCAGGCGGGAACTCGCCCCGGCCTGAGGACTTGCGGCGAAGCCGCTCACGCATATGCTCGTCGAGCGCTGGAAAGACCCCGCATCGGGGCCTTGCACTCGGCGAGCATTGCGAAAGCCAGAACCCGGTGAGGACTCGGATCGTGTTCCGGCGTTGTCGCGTATATGCTTGGTTCCGTATCGAACCCTTGTCTGCCAGACCTCTGGCCGGATTGGTCCGCTTGCCCGAAGGTCCAACTCAGCGGTTCCGTCAGCCTTATAGCGGTTCCAGAATAGCTATACCCCGAAAGCAGTGCTCTCAAGTCGACGCGACCATCAGGGAGCGGCGACCTTGCACAATCTCAGCCAGGGCACACCTATTCTGGA
>JBAVMZ010000063.1:0-2104 GCA_049690595.1 Occallatibacter sp.
AGCCGATCCGCCGCCGGTCGCACATCTTCGCCGTCACGCCGTGGCGCGAGCCGTAGTAAGCACGCCCGTAGTATCGGCCGAGGTCCTGCGGCACAGGAAGCGTCAGTCCCAGTCGGCACTGCGGGCACTCCCGGAGGGAGAAGGCCTCCCCGGTCTGAGGATCGAGAACGCGTGAGAACCTTTGGGCAGTCGGCACGCCGCAGAGCGGACACGCGGGACCGTCCGGGGCTCCGAGCCGCTCACTCGTCGGGGGGCTTGTCAAATCAAATTCCTCATTCGCTCACTTTACTCGCTTGAATACCTTCTTGCACGGAAGAATGTCCATGCCGCGCGACAAATGGGCCCAGATACGTGTGTCCGTATGGTACGGTCCACCCTGTGGGAGGCGAAGAACGGCTCTCTTGCAGTTGAAATGGGCGCCTGAGAATCGCGGGGGAGGCAGATAGGGTGAAGGGTTGGATGTCTCGGGCTTGGCGACTGGGGGCCCGTTCGGGCCCCGCACGGCTCTCCTTGCGGGCCGCCTCGCTGCCCCGAGGCGAATGTCTCTCGGTGGGGCCTACGCGTGCGGCGCGGCTCCGCGCCCCGGGCGACGCTGGGGGGCTCCGTTGAGAGGAGAAAAGCGCACGGTCTTCGCCTACGGTGTGGATTGCGAAAGCCAACAAGGAGGTCCAGACCGTGCGCATCCAGACCGTAGTTCGAAAGCTCCTCGGTGTCACCCAGCTGCTCGTCCGGGACGTGAGGTTCAGCGAGGAAGGCCTGGTGCTCGCGGTTCGTCCACGGTGGCAGAAGGGTCGCTGAGGACAGTGCGGTGCGCGTTGCCCCGGGTACGACACCTGCGCGACCCGGAAGTGGCGGCACCTCGCGATCGGCCGTGTGCCGATCTGGTTGGAGTACGCGCCGAGACGCGTGAAGTGTCGCAAGTGCGGAATCATCACCGAGAAGGTGCCCTGGGCTGCGCATCTCTCGCGATTCACGCTGGAGTTCGAGGAGATGGTCGCCTACCTCAGCCAACAGATGGATCGCACCGCCGTCCGTACGCTGATGGGAATCAACTGGCGCACGGTGGGGACGATCGTAAAGCGCATCGTCGCCGAGCGACTCGATCCCAAGCGGCTCGACAATCTCTACGTCATCGGCGTGGACGAGATTTCCTTCCGCCGCAACCACGAGTACGTGACGGTGGTGGTGGACCACGCGAAGCGGCGGGTGGTCTGGGTGGGCGAAGGCAAGAGCGCCGAGTCCCTCAAGAAGTTCTTCGACGAGCTCGGGCCTGAGCGAGCCAAGCAGATCAAGACCGTGACGCTCGACATGTCGGCGGCGTTCATCTCCGCGGTGCGTGCGGGCGCGCCGCAAGCCGAGCTGATCTTCGACCGGTTCCACGTGCAGAAGCTCGCTGGCGAAGCCCTCGACGAGGTCCGCCGTTCGCTCGTTCGTGCAGGCGGTCCACTTGTCGAGTTCATCAAGAAGACGCGCTGGGCGTTGCTCAAGAACCCGTGGAACCTCACGCAACGCGACGGAGAGAAGCTGCGGGACGTGCAGCGCACCAACCGGCCGCTCTACCGCGCCTACTTGCTGAAAGAGACACTCGCCAAGGCGCTCGACTATCTCCAACCGTGGCGTGCGGAGAAGGCCCTCGACTCGTGGATTGCCTGGGCCAAGAGAGCGCGATTGGCGCCCTTCGTGAAGCTCGCGAAGACAATTCAGAATCATCGGGAGGGAATCCTCGCCTACATCCCGCAGCGTCTCACCAACGCACTCAGCGAAGGTCTGAACAACACCACCCGGCTCATCACGCGACGAGCGTACGGATTCCACGGGGCCCCGGCGCTCGCTGCAATGATCTACCTCTGCTGCGGTGGCATTCCTCTCGACCCACCACTCCCCGCTCAACCCATTTCAAGTGCATGAGGTCCGCATCTTCTCCTCTGGAGAAACGACCAAGACCATTGCACGCGGCGGAGCCTCCGCTGCGACCGTTCCGCAACCCAGAACGTAGGACGGGGAGACAAGCGCCAGCTCGCTGAAAAAGGCGTGCGACCACGACCGCTCCTCAAGGAACCGCGAGAACGCATCGTCACAGGGCCGAAATTCGTTAGCTCTACTG
>JBAVMZ010000064.1:0-3322 GCA_049690595.1 Occallatibacter sp.
GCGCCAGGGCGCGCAGGCACGCTGGCTCACCGACGGCTGGGCGCTGGCCGGCATTGCGCGGTTTACCTCGGGGCTGCCTGTGACCCTGATGAACAACAACGACACCTCGCTGCTGGGCACCATTCCCAACGGCATCAACAACAACGGGGTGGACACGCCGGCGTGGAGCGGCCGGCGGCCCCGGCTGCGCACCGATCCGCGCCGCGGCCCGGTCTTCGACTCGAGCCAGTTCTCGCTGCCCGCGCTGGGCACGCTGGGCAATGCGCGGCGGCGCTTCTTCTCCGGCCCCGGCATGGAAAACCTCGACCTGACCCTTTCGCGCTCGCTGCTGGTCAAGGACGACCGCGCCCTCGAGTTCCGGCTGGAGGGATTCAACGCCTTCAATCACACGCAGTTCTTCGGCGCGGCGGCGGTCGAGGGGAATATCTCGGCCAGCACTTTTGGCACGGCCGTCAGCTCTCTGCCGCCGCGGCTGATGCAGGCCGCGCTCCGGTACAGGTTCTGAGCTTTCAGCTTTCAGCCGTCAGCGTCTGGCTTCCGGTCTTTGAAGCTTTGGGGGTGGTATGCCGGGTGCCCCATCCTTCCGCAGCGTTATCTCGGAAGGGTGGGAGACCACGAGTCTCAACCGGCCAGAGGACGCATGGCCCGGCGCTGATCAACCCCCAGAGTCGCCAAAAGCCTGCCAGTTCCCGCCAGAATCGGGCCGCATCGGTCCGAGCCATGAGCGATAGAGCGCTTGCTTATCGCTCACGCTGGCGCAAGAGGTGGGGGAGGGCCTAGAATCCGGTTGTTCCCCGAGGTTCCCGATGAAAATGCAAATCCCCTTGCTGACCGCAGTTTGCCTGGCGATGGTCTTCTTTTCCGTTTCCCTCCGCGCCCAACAGGGTGAGATCAAGCTGACGCCGGCGGCTAAGATCCGCAAGGGCGTGGACGCCTGGCCGCTGATCGCCGGCGCCGAGGACGCTGCCTCGAAGCGGGTGAATGCGACGCTGACCCGGCTGAACCTGACCATGCGGCAGTCGCTCAAGGATTGCGACGCGAGTCTTCTCGATTCGTTCAAGGAGGAGGGCCGGAAGCCGGCGGGCAAGAACCCCGTCGAAAACGACTGGACTCGGACGATCGAGGTGACGATGGCCGGGCCGCGCTTCCTGAGCCTTGTGGCCACCGACGAGGCCGACTGCGGCGGGGCGCACCCGAATTCGGACACCATCGCCATGGTCTTCGACATGACGACAGGCACGCCGGTGAACTGGCTGGCGCTGGTGGCCAAAGGCGCGGGAGCCAAGGCCTTCGTGGACAGCGTCATCGACGGCACCAAGGTGGGCGCGCTGATTCTGCCAGGCCTCAAAAAGATCAACCTGGCCGCGGCGGAAAAGGACTGTCGCGAGGCCTTCCTGGACCCACAGTCCTTTCAACTCTGGCCGGATGCAAAGAAAGGCGCACTCATCGCCGAGGCCTTCGACCTGCCAAACGTCGTGGCCGCCTGCGCCAACCCCTTCGCGCTGACCGCCGAGCAGGCGCGCGGCCTGGGCTTCGATGCGGCGCTGTTGGCGGCCATCGATGCGGCGCACGTCCGGGCGGCCGGCCATTAAAGGGTATGCCTGGGAGTCCGCTCCCCGAAGCTCAGCAGCCGGCGGGACCAGCCGGAAACTCCGGCAGCCGGACAAGGTGCCGCAGACCGCCGGCGCGCAGGTTCTCTTCCAGATGGGGAATCTTCGAGGTGCCGGGGATGGGCAGCAGAACTGGCGAACGCTCCAGCAGCCAGGCCAGCGAAAGCTGGGCCGGAGTCGCGCCGTGACCGGCGGCGAATTCGGCGAGGGCACAGATTCTCCGAAACCGCGCTATAGCATTTTCCGGGTTACTGTAGACCGGAGCCACACACTCAAGTGGCTTTTTCTTCAAGAAAAAGCCACCTTTCACTGCTCTCAAGAAGTCTACGCAAATTCGGAAAATGCTCTAGAATTCCGGTTCAGTCAAGCTTCAAAGAATACCGCTTCAAAGAATACCGCGCATACTTCCGCGCGCCCCTGCGCGCCAGCGCGCCCCTGTCCACCAGTTCCGCCAGGTCGCGCGTCGTGGTCGCCGGCGAGGCGCCCGTGACGGTACTGTACTTCCCCGCGCTCATCCCTCCCTCGAAGCCCTGCGGTCCTGCCTCGAACATGCGCAGCAGCGCCTTCCTCTGGCGTGGGTTGAGCTGGTCGCAGAGACGGTCCAACAGCCTCGTTTTGGCCAGAAGGAACTCGACCTGCCGCAGGCTGCTCTGCTGGGCATCGAGGGCAGTGCGGGCGAACCAGTCGAGCCACCCGCTGGCGTCCAGCGTGCGGTCCGCCCGCTCGAGCGCCTCGTAGTACCTCTTCTGATGCGCAAGAATCGCGCTGGCCAGGCCGGTCAGCAGCGGCCGGTTCGCGGCCTGGGCCAGGGCTTTTTCGGCCAGCGAGCGGCCAAGACGGCCGTTGCCGTCCTCGAAGGGATGAATCAGCTCGAAGCGCAGGTGCGCCAGGCCGGCGCGCGTCAGCGCGGGCAGCGCATCCGGCTCGCCCGGAGCCGTGCGGTTGAACCACTCGATGAGCCGAGCCATTTCCGCCGGGACGCGCGCCGAGGGCGGGGCCTCGTAGTGCACCCGCGGACTGCCGGCCGGGCCGGAGACAATCTGCATCGGCTCGGCGCTGGTGCGGTATCTGCCAATGTCGCTCAGATCGCGCCGCCCCTCGGCCAGCATCCGGTGCCAGCCAAAGAGCATTGTCGCGGAGAGCGGCTCGGAGTAACTCCGGTAGAGGGCCACCATCATCTCCGCGATGCCGCGCTCGGCAGGCGGAATGCGCCGCCGGTCGGCCTTCAGCCCGAGCTGCCGCTGGATGGACGACTGGACGCTGTCCCGGTCGAGCAGTTCCCCTTCAATCCGCGAAGTGGTCAGCGCCTCGCCGCTCATCCTCTCGACCAGCAGCCGGTCGCGCTCCTCGTCGCCCAGGTGTTGCGTGGAGCCGATGGTCAGGCCGGCGTGCAGCAGGAATGCCTGCTCCTGCGCGGCCAGGCGC
The DNA here is from genome assembly GCA_049690595.1 of Occallatibacter sp. Taxonomy (GTDB): domain Bacteria; phylum Acidobacteriota; class Terriglobia; order Terriglobales; family Acidobacteriaceae; genus Telmatobacter. The sequence continues at coordinate 3,036 of JBAVMZ010000064.1, forward strand.
GCGGGGTCCCAGGTGAAGTTCGGCCAATCCGGGCTTTGCCAGTTCCAATCCATGAGCGATACCGGCTGTTCTATCGCTCATTATATGCTGATTTGTGAGCGATAGAAGCCGGCTCTATCGCTCACGGGGCGGGTTGGGCTCAGGCAGCGGCTTCGAGAGTGGCCATCTCCTCGGCGGTCAGGTGGAGGGCGGCGGCGGCGACGTTCTCTTCGAGGTGCACCACCTTCGAGGTGCCGGGGATGGGCAGCATCACCGGGGAGCGGCGGAGGAGCCAGGCGAGCGAGAGC
>JBAVMZ010000065.1:0-2508 GCA_049690595.1 Occallatibacter sp.
GGTAAGGACTTCAAAGCCCGCCGACTCCGGATCGGCCTCGACCCGCCCGAAGCGCGCCATGGCTCCGGCGTCGAATACGTCGCTGGCATACTCGTGCCGCTCGGCCGCGCAGAGGCACACCAGCTTGCCCGTGTTGCCGGTGCCGACGAGCACACCGCCCTCGGCCTCGGCCAGGCTCAGACCCTGTTGCGCTTCGAGGTGGCCGAGATCGGCGTAGCTGCCGTCGTCGGCGATGCGGAGGATTCTGCCCCGGTTCCCGGTCACCGCCAGCAACCCATCCGGCCGGCTGCGGAGCGCATAGACAATGTCGTCCTTGCCTGCCCACAGCCGGCGGGGCGCTTGTCCTTCCTTGAGCGCGAAGATCTCCGTGCCTTCCGGAAGCGACGCGCTGGCATTGGCCACCTGCATCGAGCCCGGCTGCACGTAGGTGATGGTGACCGAGCCCTGGCCCTGCACGGGCAGCGGCGGCAGCGGATTGCGGTTCTTTTCGCCCACGCTCGCCGCGTACACCGTGCCGCCGGCGCTCACGGCGAGCGCCGTAATTTCGCGCCGCGGCGCCTCGAAGAGCACGTAGCCCTTGCCAGCCGGGCTAATGCGATAGACCAGCCCCGAACCGTCGGTCCCGGCCAGAAGATTGCCCTGCCCGTCCCAGGCCAGCGCGCGGATATGCTGTTCGTCGCTCTCGAAAAACTTCTCGGCGGCCGCCGCGGGCTTGGCCGGGTCCACGCGGAAGACAGCCGCCGGCGCGCCCGTGGCGATATAGAGCCGGCCCGCCGCGTCGAAGGTCATATCCCACACCGGGTGGAAGCTCTTGGGGTCGCTTGCCGGGCTCTTCTGCCCGGATTTGCCGACTGCTCCCCCGGGCGCCGCCGTCGCGTCAAAAATCAGCGTGGCGCTGGCTTCGTCGAGCTTGGTCTGCGCGTCGGACTTGAGCCGGTAGACCCTGCCGCCCGGCAGCGTGGCCGCGTAGACGGCTCCGTCCGGCCCCACACGCACCACCTGCACGGTCAACTCCCGCGTCTCGAAGAGGGTGAAGGGTTTGTCGCCCTTTGCCGCGCCCATGCGCAGAACCGAGGCAGGCATGCCCGTGCCCAGGTAGGCCGTGCCCGCCTTGTCGACGGCCACGGACCAGACATAGCTCGACGGCGTGGTCAGCCGTTCGACTAAGCCCGGCCCCTCGCGCAACTGCCCGTCGCTGGTCAGGGTTACGCCGGCCGGCGTGCCCTTTTCGAACTCCTCAAGGCGCGACTGAGTCCAGAGCCGAGTTCCCTGCCCCACGGCCGAGGCGGCGGCGGCAAACGACAACAGCACGGCCAGAGCTTTGCTCAACGACATGCGGAGGTTCCTTCGAGCGATGCAAATCATTCTGGGGTTGAGTCTACTAAACGAGCCGCCGTGCGAGGCAGGTCACCACGGAGCGGGCGCTCCAGGACAAGCGGGCGGCGCGGGCGCTGCGTCCAGTCGTCCAGTACCCGCTGGTAGACTCTGTTGAAGGTTGGATACTCATGAAATCATCCGCTCTTCTTCCTCTCGCAGTCCTTTTTCCGCTGATCAGCCTGTCCGCACTCGCGCAGATTCATCACCCGCGCCACTCCCGCTACCCCAACTCGCCTTCGAACGATCCGCAGTTGCAGATCCCCACCGACCAGGCCCAGTCCTGCTACGCGCCCGACCCTCACCTGAGCAGCTACCAGCAGTACCAGACCTTCGACAGCTATCCTCAGCCGGCATCCAAGGGCTATCTCTGCATCGCCATTCCCGCCGGCCGCACCTTTGTGATCGACCATCTCTTTGCCGAGGCCGATTACGACCAGCCGCTGGCATCCGGCGCCGAGTGGTACCTTGACTCGGTGATTGGCGACAACGAGGCTCTGACGGGGTTCGCCGCAGCGCGCGCGGGCTCGGCCACGGCCAACGCGCATTACGTCCTCTCGCAGCCAGTCCACATCCCGGTACAAGGGGGAACCCGCGTCACGCTGATCATGCACAGCTACTAGGTGAACGCGAGCAGCTCGATTGTCGAGACCCCAGGGACGGCCAGCCTGCTCCTCATCGGGCACTGGGAGTGAGCGGGCGTCACCGTCCGCCGCGGAACTGGATGATGCGGCGCCGGTCGCGCTTCGATGGACGCCGCTCGGGCAACGGGGCAAACTCCTGCATGGCCTTGCGCTCGGCGGCCGCTTTCAGCCGCGCTTCCCGGCTGGGTTCGGTCTCGCGATACATCCCTTGTGCCGTTGCCGCCGGCCCGCGCATCTGGTTCAGCACAAGGACCTCGACCTCGAACTCGCCGCCCTCGGTCCGCACCCGCAGCATGTCGCCCACGCGCACCACGCGCGCCGGCTTGGCCTCCGCGCCGCGCCACAGCACCCGTCCCAGGTCGCAGGCCTTGCCAGCAAGCGCACGCGTCTTGAAGAACCGCGCCGCCCACAGCCACTTGTCAATCCGCTCCTCGTCCATGCCTCCCATTCTCCTACAAGCTGATTAGAGCATCTCTCCTATCGGTCGAGA
>JBAVMZ010000066.1:0-3762 GCA_049690595.1 Occallatibacter sp.
GGCCACCACCTCGACCTCGCCCTCCTCGGTATTGCGCACCCAGCCGCGCAGGTCGAGCTCGGCCGCCTCGCGCTGGACGAACCAGCGGAAGCCGACACCCTGCACGCGACCCTGAACCAGAAAATGAAGAACCATCAGAGCCAGTTTTGCAGACGCGCCCAGCAGGCGCAACCCCGCGCGCTACCAGACCATCGGCACCAGCGCCTTCACGCGCAGCCGGTAGGCCGGGTAAGCCTCCGGGAAGGTCTCCGTCATCAACTGCTCTTCCTGCCGAATCTTGATCAGCATCGCCGCCAGCAGGGTCGCCACGCCCACCGCGGATCGCACCTCGGCCACCGCCAGGCCTGTACCCGCGGCGGCCAGCAGCAGGCCGGTGTAGATTGGATGCCGGGTCAGGGAGTACGGTCCGCTCACCACTAGATCGTGGCCATGCTTCACCATCGGCTTGGCGCTCCAGTTGGAACCCAGCGTCAGCCGCGCCCAGATTGCGTACACGATCCCGGCGCAGGTAATGCCGAGCCCGGTCCACGCCACGGTCCAGGTCTGCTGCCAGAGCGGCCGGCTCAGCCAGCCCAGGTGGCCCCATCCGCCAATGAGCACGTACCCGGCCAACATCATTGCGCCCTGCACCAGCCGCAGCGTAGAGGAGGTGTCCCGCGCCTTTGCCTTGGCAAAGGGCGCGCTAGCCAGCCACACCGCCATCATCGTGCCCCAGGCGATTCCAAATCCCATTTCGATGGAAAAGTGCATCGTGTCGCGTGACCTCTCACCTGCTTCTACGCGATCCGCCCTGCGGCGGTTCCGCATCGTCTGCCGCGCTACACTGGACTGAACCATGGTCTTCGTCCTCGACAACTACGACTCGTTCACCTACAACCTTGTCCAGTACCTGGGCGAGCTGGGCGCCAAGGTCGAGGTGCGGCGCAACGACGAGTTGACCGTCGAGGAGGTGGAGGCGCTCAGGCCCGAGCGCATACTGCTCTCGCCGGGGCCGTGCACGCCGTCGGAGGCGGGAATCCTGGTGCCGCTGATCCGCCACATGGCCGGCAAAGCGCCCATCTTCGGCGTCTGCCTCGGCCACCAGGCCATCGGCGAGGCCTTTGGCGGGCAGGTGGCGCGCGCCAGCCACCTGATGCACGGCAAAACCAGCCAGGTGGAGCACGACGGCAAAGGCATCTTTGCCGGGCTCAAGTCGCCGCTGACCTGCACGCGCTATCACTCTCTGATCGTGGCCGAGGAGACGCTGCCGGCCGAGCTCGAAGTGACGGCCCGCACGCCCGCGGCCGACGGCATCGGCACAGTGATCATGGGTCTGCGCCACCGCTCGCTGCCCATCGAGGGAGTGCAGTTTCATCCCGAGAGCGTGCTCACCGAGGGCGGCCACCAGATGATCCGCAACTTCCTGGCGATGTAAGAGGTACCGAAGACGATGCGCCGCACGATGGTCGACTGGTTCGGATGCTGTGCGCTGGTGGCAGGCAGCCTCTGCGCGGCGCAGGAGCCGGCTGCGGCGCCGGGTTTGTCCTCGTCGGCGCCCATCGCCATCGTCCCCATCGACAATCCCAACGGCGGTCAGGCCGCGAAGGTCACCGGCGCGCTCGAAGTGGCCGAGGGCAAGGCGGTGATCGTGGCCTCGGGTTCGGTGACCTCCGGCAGCCGGACGACCGAAGTTGTGCTCCCGCGTCGCGGCGTCCTGCGCGTCTGCGCCTCGACGACGGTGAAGCTGGCCGCCGACGCGAGCGTGCCGGCCGGCGAGACGCCGGGGCTGATGTTGGCGCTCGACCAGGGCGCCGTCGAGATGAGCTTTGCCGCCAGCGTTGCCCGCGGGCGCAATGCCGATATCCTGCTCACGCCCGACTTCCGCATCCTGATCGGCGGGCCGGGCGCGGCCGAAGTGATGGTGCGGCTGGGCCAGCGCGGCGACACCTGCGTGGACAATCACGGCGCCACCGCGCCCTACGTGCTCGTCACCAGCGTCTTCGATGGGTCGAACTACCGCGTGCAGCCTGGCCAGCGGGTGATGTTCCAGCACGGCTCGACGCGCGAGGTGGTCGACCAGGAGAAGGAGCCCTGCGGCTGCCCGCCGGCCAAGGTCGCGGGCAACGAGTTCCCGCTGGCCCAGAGCGAGGGTCTGGCGCCCGCGCCCAAGCCCGCGCCGCCGGCCGTCCAGCAGGGCACGGGCAAGGAGAGCGGCGAGACGCTGGTCTACAACGGCGCCGAGCACGCGCCGCCAGCCGCGGCAAAAGACGTGAGTGCGGAGCAGAAGCCCCCCGCCCCGCCGCCCGCTCCGCCAAAGAAGAAGAAGGGCTTCTTTTCCGGGATCGGCCACTTCTTCCGCAAGCTCTTCGGCGCGGAAGAATAATCCCTGCTCCCTGATCCTCCTGCGAAATCTCATTGAGACTGCAACATGTGTCAGGGCACGACTTTTGAAGGCTGCGGAAGAACTCCGGGGAAGGCACGATTTGAAGGGTACGGGCTTTAGCCCGTACGTCTAAGTCAAATACAATCAACGCGGCTTTAGCCGCCGAGGGAATGGGAAGCCGGGACAAACCTCCAGATTTGAGGTTTTTCCCGCAGCCTCTTTAGTCGTGCCGAAGGAGCAACAAAGACATGTTGGGCTTCAGCCCCTGCGTTCTTTTTGTTTTCAGCGATTTCGAATCCCGCAGCGGCTAAAGCCGGAATCTGGATTGGCCATCTTTGGCACGACTAAAGTCGTGCCCTGACACAATCTATTGCCAGCAGACAATTTTGCAAGATGCTCCCCTAATCCCTGATCCCTGTTTCCTCGCCTACATTTCCCGCGCGCGTTCGATGGCGCGAATCACGGCCTGGGCTTTGTTGATCGACTCGCGGTACTCCATCTCCGGCACCGAGTCGGCAACGATCCCAGCACCGGCCTGCACGGAGCCCTTGCCGCCGGTGACGACTAGCGAGCGGATGACGATGCAGGAGTCGAGGTTGCCGCTGAAGTCGGCGTAAAGCACTGCGCCGCCGTAGGCGCCGCGGCGCGCCGGCTCCAGCTCCTCGATGATCTCCATGGCGCGGACCTTGGGCGCGCCGGAGAGCGTGCCGGCGGGGAAGCAGGCGCGTAGCGCGTCGACGGCGGTCAGATCGGCGCGCAGCCTGCCTTCGATGGCGCTGACGATGTGCATCACGTGCGAGTAGCGCTCGATGAACATCAGGTTGTTGACCTTCACCGAGCCGTATTCGCTCACGCGGCCCACGTCGTTGCGGCCCAGGTCCACCAGCATCACGTGCTCGGCGCGTTCCTTCTCGTCGGCCAGCATCTCGCAGGCCAGCGCCTCGTCTTCGGCCTCGTCGGCGCCGCGCGGGCGTGTGCCGGCAATCGGACGGTACTCCACCTTGCCCTTGTTCACGCGCACCAGCAGCTCGGGCGAGGAGCCGGCCAGCTCGACCACCGGCGCCATTTTTCCTCTTTTGGCCGACCGGCGGGGCTGGTCGGCGCGGCCGCCGCTGAGCGGCTCCTCCGGCGCAAAGCGCAGAAAGAACATATACGGGCTGGGGTTCACCTGGCGCAGGGCGCGGTAGACCTGGAAGGTGTCGGTCTCCGGCTCCACGTCGAAGCGCTGCGAGAGGACGGCCTGGAAGATGTCGCCGGCGGCGATGTACTCCTTGGCGCGTTCGACGGCGGCCAGGTATTGCTTCTTCGGCGTGCGGTGTTCCACCTTGAGCTTGCCTTTGGGCCTGCGCGCGCCGATCGGCGGCAGCGGCTGCGCCAGCCGCTCTTCCAGCTTGTCCAGG
>JBAVMZ010000067.1:0-4138 GCA_049690595.1 Occallatibacter sp.
GCTCTCGCCCCTGCCGCCGCACGCGCCGGCGGACCCAGGTACGTGGCCGGCGTCAGCTACTTCAATGCGGGCGTCGTCGGCCAGCCGGTTCACTGGGCAGGGGGCCAGCTCAATTACTACGTCGATCAGGGACCGCTTTCGGCCACCGTCTCGAACCAGCAGGCCACGGCCATGGTCGATGCCGCGGCCGCCCTCTGGAGCGCCGTCCCCACCGCCGCCGTCGCGCTTACGGACCAGGGCCAGCTCGCCGAGGATGTCAGTGGCCAGAACATCCAGGTCAAATCCGGCCAGATCACCGCCCCCGCCGACGTTACCCCGTCCGCCACGGCCTTCCCCGTCGCGGTTCTCTTTGACCAGGATGGCTCCATCGTCGACGCACTCTACGGCCAGGACGCCAGCCAGCCGCTGGCCTGCCAGAACAACTCCGTTTTTATGTGGCTGGACAATATCAACCCCGACGCCACCATCGTCCACGGTGTCATCCTGCTCAACGGTCGCTGTACGGCTACCGCGGATCTGGTGGCGATGATGAGCTTCGAGCTGGAGCGCGCCTTTGGCCGCCTGCTCGGCCTCGACTCGGCCCAGGTCAACCCTGGGGCGCTCCAGACCGGCATCGCCGGCGGCGTCCAGGGCTGGCCCGTCATGCAGCCGGCCAGCGGCCTTTGCGGGTCCTTCGGCGGCCAGTGCCTGCCCGACCCCGGCGCCCTGCGCTACGACGACATCGCCGCACTCAACCGCATCTACCCGGTCACCGCCGAGAACCAGGCGCAGTTCCCAGGCAAGCAGCTCACTGCCCAGAGCACCGTCTCCATCCAGGGCACGGTTAACTTCCGCACCGGCTCGGGGATGCAGGGCGTCAACGTCGTCGCCCGGCCCCTCGACGCGAGCGGCAACCCGCTCTACCAGTACACCGTGACCTTCGTCTCCGGTTCGTATTTTAATGGCAACCACGGCAACCCGGTGACCGGAACCACCGACGCGAGCGGCAACCCGCTCACCACCTGGGGCTCCAACGATCCCAGCCTTCAGGGCTCCTTCGATCTCAGCGGCATTCCCCTGCCTCCGGGCGTAACGTCGGCCGTCTACCAGGTCAGTTTCGAGGCCGTCAGCCCGAATTATCTGCAAGCCTCCTCGGTCGGCCCTTACATCGACGGCTCGCCCAAGCCCTCCGGAACCCTTGAGACCCTCACGCTGCCAGCCCTGAGCGCCGGCGCGAGCCAGCAGCTCACGGTCACCGTGGCCGACTCGGCCGCGGGCGGCGTCGAGGACGCCATCGGCTCGCCCAGCCAGCCGCGCCCGCTGCCGTCCAGCGGCCTGTGGTCCGGCCGCCTTGCCCAAGTGGGCCAGACGGACTGGTTCCAGTTTCCCGTCCGCGCCGGCCGCACCTTTACCGTCATCACCGAGGCTCTGGACGAGAGCGGCGCCCCCACCAACCTCAAGGCCATGCCCGCCCTCGGCGTCTGGGATGCCTTTCTTCCGCTTACCGCGCCTCCCGTTGGCGCAGGCATTGGCTTGAACGGCTGGGCCACCGGCGAAAGCTGGCTCCGCGTCACCGCCCAGGCCGACGACACCGTCCGCCTCGCCATCGCCGACCAGCGCGGCGACGGCCGTCCCGACTACGCCTACCAGGGCATGGTCCTCTACGCCGGCTCGGTCCAGCCTCTCCGTCTGCCCGCTTCCGGCGGCCCCATCGTCATCCACGGCACGGGTTTCCGCCCGGCTGACACGGTCCTCGTCGGCGGCCAGCCGGCCATCGTCACCAGCATCTCCCCCAACGAGATCACCGCCATCGCCCCCGCAGCCCCCAACGGCGTCACCGGCTCGGTCGACGTCGAGGTCGACGACCTGCCCGTCTACTACGCCGCCGCGATCATCTCCGGTGGTCTTAACTACGACGCGGCCACCGGCGACGCCCTCACGCTCAACACCGCCCCGTCGAACACCGTCCCCATCGGCGTGCCGCAGACCTTCACCGTCACCGCGCTCGCCCCGGATCTCTCCGCGGCTGGCGGCGTCACCGTCGTCTTCGCCGTCCTGAGCGGCAACGCCACCCTCGGCTGCGGCCAGAAGACCTGCACCGAGACCACCAGCGGCGACGGCCACGCCAGCGTTGCCGTCACAGCCACCAACTCGAACTGGTCCATCGTTACCGCCACACTGCTCAACGGCTCCTCGGTCCGCTGCGAGTTCACAGGCGGCACGCCGCCCTCGCTTGCCGCCCTCGCACCCACCCTCTCGGTCGCCGCCGGCGCCACGGTCAACTGGACCGTCCAGGCCCTGGTGCTGAACAACGGCGCGCCAGCCGCCGGCCAAGCCGTTGCCTGGCAGTCCTCGGGCTCCGGGATGACCCCGCTCGGCTCGGCCGCCGCCCTCTCGAACGCGAGCGGCATCGCCCAGAAGATCCTCGCCGCCGGACCCCTCGCCGAGGGCCAGACCGTCACCGCAATGGCCTGCCTCAACGGCACCAGCCAGTGCGTCCCCTACACCGCCTACGGCGCACGTCCCGAGTTCGCCTCGGTCACGCCCGTTTCCGGCGTCACCCAGAGCTTGGCAGCCAGCGGCACCCCCGCCCAGATCGTCCTCCGCCTCCTCGACATGAACGGTAACCCCATGGCCGGCGGCGCCGTCACCCTCTATCAGTCCCTCTACGCCTGGACGCCCCCCTGCCCGCCCCGCGGCCGCTGCGCCCAGCCGCAATTGCTGGCAACTCAGTCCGGCACCGCCATCAGCGCTCTCGACGGCTCGGTCGTCTTCACCCCCGCCTCCATCCCCGGTACGGCCACGAAGATGCTCGGCATCGCCGTCGCCGGCAACGCCTCCTCGGTCAATCTCGCCATCGAGCAGTATCCTTGAGCTCGCGCTTGCCCATCCGGCCCCCGGTGGACTAGAACTTCTTCTTGAAGTTGCGGTTGCCTTTCGGCGGTCTTTGCCCGGCGCCCGTCCAGTCACGGAGTCCGGGCGCCTCACTCTCGCGGCGTCTCTGTCTTTGCCGCCAGGGTGGGCAAGCACGAACCCAACCCGCGCACCATGGAGCCAAACCCATGCACCAGCCCGTGATCGTCTCCGCCGTCCGTACCCCGCTGGGCCGCCTCCAGGGCGCGCTCTCGCCCTTCACCGCGCCTCAGCTCGGCTCCCTCGTGGTCCGCGAAGCCGTCCGCCGCGCGGCAGTTGCCCCGGACGAGGTCCAAGACTGCATCCTCGGCTGCGTCCTTCAGGCCGGCCTCGGCCAGAACCCAGCCCGCCAGGCTGCTCTCGGCGCCGGCCTCTCCGTCGGTTCCTCCGCCCTCACCGTCAACATGGTCTGCGGTTCCGGCCTCAAGGCCGCCGCCCTCGCCGCCCAGGCCATCGAGACCGGCGACGCCGAGATCGTCGTGGCCGGCGGCATGGAGTCGATGACCAACGCCCCCTACCTTCTCCCGCAGGCCCGCTCCGGCTACCGCATGGGCCACGGCCAGATGCTCGACGCCATGATCCACGACGGCCTCTGGGACCCTTACAACCAATTCCACATGGGCGCATCGGCCGAAATGGTAGCCGAGCGCTACTCGATCTCCCGCGCCGAGCAGGACGCCTTCGCGGCCGAGTCCCACCGCCGCGCCGCCCAGGCGACCGCCCAGGGCTGGTTCGCAGCCGAGATACTCCCCGTCCAGCTCCCCGCGCGCAAGGGCGAGCAAGCCCGCCTCTTCGCCGCCGACGAGTCCATCCGCCCCGAGACCACCGTCGAAATCCTCGCCCGCCTCAAGCCGGCCTTTGTCGACTCAGGCACCGTCACCGCCGGTAACGCCCCCGGCGTCAGCGATGGCGCCGCCGCCGTCGTCGTCATGAGCGACGAGCGCGCCCGCCAGCTCGGCCTCGCGCCGCTTGCCGTCATCCGCGCCCAGGCCACCGCCGGCCGCGAGCCCGAGTGGATGAGCCTGGCCCCGATCGACGCCGTCCGCCGTGTCGCCGAAAAGGCCGGCTGGCCCCTCGATTCCGTGGATCTGTTTGAGCTGAACGAAGCCTTCAGCGTGCAGGCTCTAGCTGTCCTGCGCGAGCTCGCCATCGACCCCGCGCGCGTTAACATCCACGGCGGCGCCGTGGCCCTCGGCCACCCCATCGGCGCTAGCGGCGCACGCGTCCTGGTCACGCTGCTCTACGC
>JBAVMZ010000068.1:0-5865 GCA_049690595.1 Occallatibacter sp.
GTGCAGCGCTCTGCACGGCGCCCCGGCCGGGGCGCCCACCCGCAGCCCCTTCAGCGCCTCGATCGGGTCCTCGATGCGGATCGCCTCCAGCTTGCCACCCTCCACCTTCAGCGCGGCGGCATAGCCGACCTCCTCGGGCGCGGCAATCCGGAAGCCGTCGGGGCGGGTCGTGCCGTCGATGTTGCGGGGAAACTCGGCCTGCCGCGCCGAGTCCAGCGTGCTGTGGCAGCCGTCCACGGCCAGTTCCAGCCGCAGGTAGCCGCCGCGCACCGGCTCCGGCTGGTGCTCCGTCGCACGCGTCCACACCCTCGGGTTGCGCCAGATCTGCCACAGGTGCTCACCGGCGATGGAGCCGGCCAGCGCCACTTGAATGGCCAGCAGGGCGGCAAAGGAGCGGGAGAACTTCATGCGCCCTCCTCCTTGTCGGCCTGGACGCCGGCCTCGGCGACGGCCTCAACCGGCTCGATGCGGCTCAGCAGGCCACGGCGCGTCCGCTCCAATGCCCATCCGCCCACTAGGAAGAAGAGCCCCAGCGCGATCAGCCCGAGCGAGCGGCCCACCTTGTCAAAGAGGTCCGAGTAAAAGAACCAGCCCACCGCAAGCGCAAACCAGACGACGCCCAGGTTGACCAGCGCGCGCGAGGCCATCCGCACTCCCCACCACGTGAAGAAGACGGCGAAGGCCGCCACCAGCGCGTGCGCCAACAGGCTCGGTTCGCTCTGCGTGTAGGCGCCGCGAGAGAGCCCGTTGTCGAAGGCCACCCGCCAGGTCTGGGTGGTCCAGGGCAGCAGCGCCCCGTAGACCACCGCTGCCAGCAACGGCACAAAGCACCGCCGCGGGTGAATGAGCCCGATGGTCAGCGGCACCACCACGATGGCCACCCAGATCCAGGTCCGCGCGCCCAGCCCGATCGCGGTCTGGTGCGGCAGAGCCTGCCAGCCCACCAGCATCAGCGCCGTGGCGCCCACGCCGCCCACCGCGCCCACCGCAAAGAGAACCCCCTGCACCAGCTTCTTCTTCGACTCCAGAAAGAAGGTGAGAAAGAGGATGCACCAGACCGCGAGGAACCGCCCCACGAAAACCGCGCCGCCGAAGTGGCCGAAGGCTGCCTCGGATATCTCCGCCATCAGCCAGATGGGGAAGAGCAGCAAGGTGAGGGTCTGCTGCGCTTGGTCGCCCAGCAGCGCCCAGCCTGCCAGGGCGGCCAGGGGGCAGAGCAGCAGCGCCCCCGCCCCGTGCCCGGAGAGGTGAAAGATCTGGCCCGTGGTCAGAATGGCCACGCCCGCCGCGATCGTCCCCGCAGCGGCAAGCCCCGCCGAAAGTCCGGGAAAGTGCGGCCGGAGATACGCCGCGGCCACGTGAAAGACCCCCACCAGCCCGGCCAGCACCAGGAACTGCTCCCACGGCGAAAGCCAGTCCCAGCGCGCGGAGACGAAGAGCACCACGCCGCAGACCAGCAGAATGGCGCCCAGGATCAGCGCCACCATCCCCTGCCAGCGCGGCCATGCGGGCTTTTCGCGGGTTTGCTCGAAGGCGCGAATCCGCTCCGCCGCCGCCTCGTCCAGCACGCCGGCCGCCTGCCACCGTTTCAGATGCGAGTCAAAGTCCGCCATCGCCTGCGCCAACAGTAAAGCACACTTCGGGCGGCGCGGACCGTGATCTTTCGATTCCGCAGCGCAAACGAGCAGCCGGAGGCCGCCGGGCACGGCAGGCCGCACGGCGCATGAAGCCTGCCAGAAGGACGGCCACGCCTTCGACGGGATGAAGGGAACGCCGAAGACCTCTCCGAGCGGACCTTCTACTTCAACGTCGGTATCCCGTTCAAGCACTATGGCTTCTGAGCCACTGCCTGCGTCCGCCGCTCGGCCGTATCATCGATAGATATGCGGTTCGATGTGCTGACCATCTTTCCCGGCTTCTTCTCCGGCTTTCTGGAGAACGGGATTCTGCGCCGGGCCATCGCCGAGGGCCGGGTGGAGTTTGCCGCGCACGACCTGCGCGCCTTCACGCACGACCGGCACCGCACGGTGGACGATCGGCCGTTCGGTGGCGGCGAGGGGATGGTGCTCAAGCCGGGACCGCTGGCCGAGGCCTTTGCGGCGCTGGGAATCGCGCCGAAGGCCGTGCGCGCTGGGAGGGATGCGGGGACCGGCCAGGGTGCGACATCAGTCCTGCCGCAGGCAGCCGCGGAGGAGGGCGGAGCTTCACAGGCTGCGGAAACAGGCCATGGGACGAGCGAAACGGCACTCGGACAGGAGCAGGGGCTAAAGCCCGACGCTTTTTTTTCGGCGCCTTGCGGCACGACTGAAGTCGTGCCCTGGTTACAAAGCAGCCCCGCATTGAGTTTTGCCGCGGACTGTTCTTTCGCGGACCGCTCTTCCGCGGACTGTTCTTCCGCAGACTGCGAAGTCGTGCCCCGTGGCCAAGCGGAAGCCCGGCCCGCTGACGGTGTCCTGGCGCCTGTGGGGGCTTCGGCCCAATATCCCCAGCGCGCGCGGGTTATCTTGCTCAGCGCCCAGGGCCGCCCCTTCACTCAGGCCGTGGCCCGCGAGCTGGCGCGGCTTGACCGCATCGTGCTGGTCTGCGGCAGGTACGAGGGGGTGGACGAGCGCGTCAACGAGCTCTACTGCGACGAGGAGCTATCGATTGGCGACTACGTGCTTTCGGGCGGCGAGCTGGCGGCGGCGGTGGTGGTGGATGCCGTGATGCGCCTGTTGCCCGGCGTGCTGGGCAACGAGGCTTCGAGCGAGTTCGAGAGCTTTGGCGCGGCCGACGCCGAGATCGAAACGGATGTGGAGGGCGTGCCGCGGTCGCAGCACGGCGCGGGCGGATTGCTGGACTATCCGCACTACACGCGGCCGGCCGAGTTTGCCGGGCTGCGCGTGCCCGAGGTTCTGCTGAACGGCGACCACAGCCAAATCCGCCGCTGGCGCCGCGAACAGCAACTGCGCAAGACGCTAGCCAACCGACCGGACCTGCTGGAGCGCGCCGCGCTCAGCGCGGAGGACCGAAAGCTGCTGGCCGGGCTCCGCAATCAGGGCCGTTAGAACGGCTTGACCGGCGGCGGCTGCTCGGCGTCCACGCGGCCGGCAACGATGCTGGCCACGTAGAAGTTCTCGCCGCGCGTCGGGCAGCCGGCCAGGCGGCGCAGCATGGCCAGTTGGCCCACGTGGTTGAGCGCGTCGGCCACTGGCCCCTGGAAGAGCCGCTCCATCGGAGCCGGAAGAGGATCGGGCGAAGCCAGCGCCACATCGAAGGCTGCAAGCGTCCGAAAGAAGCGCTGCTTTTCTTCGGCCCACGGGAGCGGCGGCGAGTTGTGCCAGCGCTGTTTGCCCTGGGCGATGCTGAGCGCCCAGTCGAAGAGGTCGCCCATGTGGGCCAGGATTTGCGCAGGCGTTCTGCCGGCCTGGTCGAAGCTGGCAAAGCCCTCTGGCGCGCCCTCGATGGCGCGCGTTGCCCGGTAGGCCAAGGTGGCCAGCGTGTGCCGCAGCAATTCCCTTTTCTCGTCCATAGCGAAAACTATAGCGCAAGACGCCGGCCGCGGCAGGGGAAGAGCGCCCCACGGCAACCCGTCGCGGCCCGCGCTAGGCACAGCCCGCTTTTCTCTGCTAAACTGAGAGTTCTGAGTCCAACAGCAGGAAGCAACCATGTCTATTCATCCCGTGATGCAGCGCCTGGCCGACAAGCTGAAGCGCACCGATCTCCCCTCCTTCGTGCCCGGCGACCAGATTCGCGTGCAGGTCAAGATCAAGGAAGGCGATAAAGAGCGTCTGCAGGCCTTCGAGGGCCTGGTGATCGCCATCAACAACGGCCCGCAGGGGACGTTCACCGTTCGCAAGATGAGCTTCGGACAGGGCGTCGAGCGCATCTTCCCCTTCAACTCGAAGGTCATCGACCGCATCGAGAAGGTGCGCAGCTACAAGGTGCGCCGCTCCAAGCTCTTCTACATCCGCGGACTGCGCGGCAAGGCCGCCCGCCTGAAGGAAGTCGACCGCGTCGTCGCCAAGGCGTAGACGCACCGCTCCGGCTTTACCCAGCCCCGGCTCCGGCCGGGGTTGTTGTTTGTGCGTCAGGAATCAGGGGTCAGGGGTCAGAACGTTGCCGGGCGCCCCGAGATCCACCTGACCCTGGAGAGGGGTCCCGCGTAGGGAACCCTGGAAGCCACAAACCACGGACCGAGTCGCTGACTCGCTGATCCGCTAACCCCCTCGCTATACTCGACCTATGCCCCGGGAATCGCTCTGCGGATTCCAGCTCGAAGACGCCGCCCGCGCGCGCGGCGCACGCCGCATCGCCGGTGTGGACGAAGTGGGCCGCGGACCGCTCTTCGGCCCGGTCGTCGCCGCCGCCGTCATCCTCGCCCCAGGCTGCCGCATCGAAGGCCTCACCGACTCAAAGAAGCTCACCGAAAAACGCCGCACCGAGCTCGACCAGGAGATCCGCCTCAACGCCGTCAGCTGGGCCATCGCCGAGGTGGACGCCGAGACCATCGACCGCATCAACATCCGACGGGCCTCGCTCGAAGCCATGCGCCGCGCCGTGGCGCAGTTGCCGCTGAGCCCCGACTTCCTGCTCATCGACGGCCGCGACACCATCGCGTGGGAATGCGCGCAGCAGGCCGTCATCGGCGGCGACGGGCTCTCGCTCTCCATAGCCGCCGCCAGCGTGCTGGCCAAGGTCTACCGCGACCGGCTGCTCGTCGAGTACGACCGCCAGTTCCCCGGCTACGGCCTGGCCCGCCACAAGGGCTACGGCACGCCGGATCACCTGGCCGCCCTTGCCCGACTCGGCCCCACGCCGCTCCACCGCCGCAGCTTCCACCCGGTCACGCAGTCGGTGCTCGACTTCGATCCCGAAGAGGACGAGGAGTTCGCGGAGGCGGTCGCCGCCGCCGCGCCCGAGTCAGGCGAGCCGGCTCCGCTGGACCTGGAGATCGCTCCAGCCGTCGAGCCGCCTGCCCTGCGCCACGCCTGCCCCTGCTGCGGCTATCTCACCCTGCCAGCCCCTCCCCCCGGCACCTTCGCCCATTGCGAAGTCTGCTGGTGGGAGGACGACCCCATCCAGTTCGCCGACCCCGCCTACGAAGGCGGCGCCAACGCCCCCAGTCTCCATCAGGCCCGCGCCCATTTTGCCGCCATCGCTGTCAGCGACCCGCATCTGAAGGGCCACGAGCGCCCGCCACGCCCGGAAGAGATTCCGCCGGTAGAAGTGGTTCCATCGCCCTGGCTCTTTTGAACCGCGCGGAGCCCCGCGTCTCAAGCTTCCCGGCTCAGGCGGCGCGAGGCTTTGCCCTTGCCTTCTGCGCCAGCGCCAGCACGGGCCGCGCCAGCAGCAGCACGGCCACGACGAGCGTAATCGCCATCGGTGTCAGCACGCCAGCCTTCACCTGCCACCAGTAATGCACCACCCCGCAGACCGCGGCCAGGTAAACCAGCCTGTGCAGCCGGTTCCAGCGCTTGCCGCCCAGCTTGCGGATGGCCCACTGCGTCGAGGTGGCGGCCAGCGGCAGCAGCAGCAGCCAGGTCGCCATTCCGGCCATGATAAAGCGCCGCTTGGTCACGTCGTCGGCCATCGAGTGAAAGTCGAAGCCCGAGTAGAGCACCACCCACACCGCCAGATGAAGCGTGCCGTAAAAGAAGGCGAAGAGGCCCAGCAGACGGCGAAAGCGCACCAGCCACGCGAGCCGGGGAATGAGCTTGCGCACAGGCGTGATGGCCAGCGAGGCGGTAAGGATGCGCAGCGCGGAGAGTCCGGTCACGAAGGCCATCCGCGCCGTCGGGTCGGCGCCCAGGTCGTTCGTGGCCACGCCCCAGATCAACTGCCCCAGAGGAACAAGGCAGACAAGCCAGGCAATAGTCTTCAGTG
>JBAVMZ010000069.1:0-28105 GCA_049690595.1 Occallatibacter sp.
AGCGCGGAGAGGCCAGTGAGCGCGCCCTCGGCGTCCAGGGTCAGCGGGACGAGTTCGACATCGTCCATGACGATGAAGCGGTCGAGGTGGGCCAGGAGCCGGTCGTACTGATTGGCGGCCAGAACGAGTTCGAGCGCGTCGCCGTCCCGCCAGACTTCCAGGTCACCCAGGATGCGGCCCTGGGCGTTGAGGACGAGGTTCCATGCGCCGCCGCGGGGTGCGAGGCCGCTGACCGTGTTGGTGACCATGCCGCTGAGCCAGCGGGACCGGTCTTCGCCGCGGACCGAGAGGCGGCGGAGCCAGCCCAGGTCGTGGACGGCCGCCCCGGCGAGGAGCGCCGTCGTTTCCGCCTGGGGCGCGTCAAAGCTCTGAGGGGTCAACACTCCGGCGCGGGGCGTGAGCTGGAGCGCAGGGTTCTCCGCGGCCAGGAACGCAGCCAGCGGCGACGGCGCCAGAGCGGTCTGGTCCGTGGCGTTCGGAAGAGCGGTGGCCGAGGGAGTGGTTACTTCGGGCATAGGGGAGTATGGGCCGGCCGGCGAGCGAATTGGGTGCCCGTTGCTCGCGCCGGCCCGCTCTCTGATTATAGCCTTGGAGCAGGTTGAGGCCGGCGGCTGACGGGAGACGAAGGACAAGGATGAGCAAACGGAATCGGATGGTGGGCCGGGCGGCGGCCGGCTGGATGCTGGCGGTGGTGCTGGGAGCGGCGGCCGGGGTGGCGGCGCAGGCTCCTCAGCCGGCTGCCGCGAACGGTCAGGCAGCCGGCAAGGACCAGGCCAAAGGCGAGACGCGCATCACGCCGGAACAGGCGAAGCAGCTCTTCGGGCTGGTGGATGAGCTGATCCAGTTCTCGTCCGCAGAGACGGGGCTGCCCGTCAAGAGCGAGGTGAAGCGCGAGCTGACCTCGCGGGCGGCGGTGGAGAAGTACATCCGGGACAAGTTCGACGAGGACCAGAGCGCGAAGCGGATGCAGGAGGGCGCAATTGTGCTGAAGAAGTTCGGCCTGCTGGACCGCGATTTCGAGCTGAAGCCGTTTCTGCTGGCCCTGCTGAAGGAGCAGATCGAAGCCTACTACGACCCCAAGACGAAGACCGTCTACCTGCTGGACTGGGTGGACGTGGAGGAGCAGAAGCCGGTGCTGGCGCACGAGCTGACCCATGCCCTGCAGGACCAGCACGCCGGCCTGGAGAAGTGGGACAGCCAGAGCCCCGACGAGGTCTCGACCAACGCCCGCGACGACGCCGATCACGTGGCGCGCGACGAGATGGACACCGCGCGCGACGCCGTCACGGAAGGCCAGGCGACGGCCGTGATGATGGACTACTTGCTCAAGCCGCTGGGCAAGAGCCTGGTGAAGGACCCGGAGATTCTCGACCAACTGAAAGACCGGATGGAGGGCGGAGAGGACTCGCCGGTGCTGGCGCGGGCGCCGCTGCTGCTGAGCGAGTCGCTGCTGTTTCCCTATCGCGAAGGGCTGAGCTTCGAGCAGGATGTGTGGATGGACAAGGGCCAGGTGGCTGCCTTTGCCGGAGCGCTGGACCGGCCGCCGAACTCGACCTGGGAGATCATCAACCCGCGCGAGTACGAAGCGCACAAGGCGCCGCCGGTGCCGCTGCTGCCCGACATCCACCCGCTGTTGGACAAGCTCTACAAGCCCTACGACATTGGGCAGATCGGGCAACTGGACCTGCACATCCTGGCCGAGACCATCGGCGGCGACCGCGGCGCTCGCGAACTGACCCCGGCATGGGACGGGGGCCTCTACTGGGCCGGGCAACTGCGCAGCGCCAAGACGGCGGCCGAGCAGGCGAGCACCGCCTCGCTGGCGCTCTTCTATCTCTCCGCGTGGAAGAGCCAGGTATCGGCGCGGAGGTTCGAGCGGCTCTACGCCGAGGCGCTGGTGCGAAAGTACTCGGGCGTGAAGCGCGACCAGGCGGCCGAACAAGCGGCACAGGCCAGCCTGCCGGGCGGCGAAGAGGAGCAGGTCTACCAGACCAGCGAGGGGCCGGTGGTGCTGACGCTGCGCGGCAAGCTGCTGTTTATCGCCGAGAGCTTTCCGCTGGAGACGGAGCGCAAGCTGGCGGCGCGGGTGCTGGATGCCCAGGGCGAGGGCGAGCTGAAGATGGCGGCGGGCACAGGCGCTGGCAGGAAAAAGGGGGAGGCGCGGGAGCCGCTGACCGGAGGTCTGGTGCGCTTTCTGGGCGAGGCCGGGGTGATGAAGGCCGCGGTGCAGGCGGTCATGCCCGCTGGTCGTTGACGGGAGTGGGGACGGGAAAGGGGGCGGCCGCCGGAGCCTTCACTTTGGCGCGGCAGCCGCTGACTTGCTGACCCGCTGGGTCTACCTGTCTCCGCCCAGGATCGAACCCACGATGCCGCCCAGCAGCGCGCCGCCGGCGGCGTTGCCCACGGAGCGGTTTTCCGTGCGGGGCAGGTACTCGCCGATCTGATGCGCCAGCCGCGAGATGGGCAGCGTCTGCAGCCAGATCGTTCCGGGTCCCTGGAGCACCGCCAGGAAGATGCCGTCGCCGCCGAAGATGAGGTTCTTGATGCCGGGAACGGTGGTGATCTGGAAGCCGACCGACGCCTGGAAGGCGCCCACGTGACCGGGATGGACGCGCAGGATTTCGCCAGGAGCCAGGTTCTTCTGGATCAGCTCGCCGGAGAGTTCGAGCCAGGCCGTGCCCTGGCCGCCGATGCGCTGCAGCATGAAGCCCGAGCCGCCGAAGATGCCCGCGCCCAGCGACTGCTGGAAGCCGACGCCGATGGTGACTCCGTCGGTGGCGCAGAGGAAGCCGTGGCGATGGACCATGTACTCCATGCCGTTGCCCACCGGCACGGGGACGATGTGGCCGGGGACCTTGGTGGCGAAGGAGACCTCGCCGGGGTACTGCATGGCGCGGTACTCGGTCATGAAGAGCGTGCCGCCGCCGGCCACGCGCTTGAGCGCGCCGAAGAAGCCGCCGCCGCCGCCCATCTGGGTGTGGGTGGTCATCTGGATGGAAGCGGTCATCCAGGAGAGTTCGCCGCTTTCGCTGAAGACGCTCTCGTTGGGGTCGAGTAGCACATCGAGAACAGGCATGGTGGTGCCCTGGATCCGGGTCTGCATGGGAGGCCGTCCTTTCGTGGACAGTGTAGCCGGAGCGGGTGCGTGGCTGTCGAGATAGAATCGGCTTCTGGATGAAGATTCGGTGGAATCCGCGAGGTTCCTGGCTCCTCGCTGTGGCTGCAGGCATTGCTCTGGCTGGCTGCGGAGGGCGTGCGCCCAGGCTGCTCGACCATCCGCAACTGGCGCCGGGCGTGACGCTCCGGGATGTGAGTTTCGCCTCGAAGGCGCTGGGACGCACCGTCACTTACCGCGTCCTGCTGCCCGAGAAGCCGCTGCCCGGCCGCGGGCTGCCGGTGGTCTACCTGCTGCACGGCGGCGGGGGCGGATACCGCGACTGGTCGAACTACTCCGGCGTTGCGGCCTGGGCCGCGCCGGAGCGGATGGGCGGGCTGATTCTGGTGATGCCGGAGGGCGATTCCTCGTACTTCATGAACGAAGCGGGCGCGCCGAGTGAGCGCTACGAGGACTTTCTGACCAGCGACCTGGTTGCCGACGTCGAGGCGCGATTTCCGGCAGCGCAGGATCGGGCGCACCGCGCCATTGTGGGCGCTTCCATGGGCGGCTTTGCGGCGGTCAAACTGGCATTGACCCGGCCGGATCTCTACGTCTTTGCCGGGGCGCTCTCGCCGGCCATCGATGTGCCCAGCCGGAAGTTCAGTTGGCGCCGCTGGGCGCAGAGCCTGCGCTTCCGCCGCATCTTCGGGCCGGAAGGCAGCCCGGCGCGCCGCGCTGCCGACCCGTTCGTGCTGGTGCGCACCGCCGATCCGGCGCGGACGCCGTTTCTTTACCTCACCGCCGGCGAGAAGGAAGCGCTGCTCGAGGCCAACCGGAGGTTTGCGGAACTGCTCAAGCAGCGCGGCTTCCGTTACGAGTTCCACACCCGGCCCGGCGGCCACGACTGGAACCAGTGGGATGCGCAGACTCCAGGCTGCTTCGAACGTCTGGCAGGTTGGTTGGGAGGCAAGCTTTCAGCTCCCGGCGGCCTCGATATCTCCCTTTCAGGCGGTCCGGACCATTCAGCAGGGGGAAACCCCTGGCCCGCCCGGGAGACAGCCGGTGTTTGACATTTTCGGGAGTCGGCCCCGGTTTTGGATTCTCCATGTCTTTCGCGGAAGCGCGAGAAGGGCGTGAGCGATGTTGAGGCGCCGTCCCGACGGGACTCCGGACGGGTTGTTGGCTGCGTCCACCCCACGCTGAAGCGCGGGGCTAACCAACTCTGCGCCTACGGCGCGGGGTGACTGGTTCTGCCGGTGGTGGATGGGTTCCGCCGGTGGTGGCTGGGTTCTGCCGGCATGGAGCGTTCTGTCACCAGCTCCTTCGAGGGGCCGCAAACCAAAGTACCTCCGGCTCTGCCAGAGGTGGATGCTGAACTCCTTACTCGGTCACCCGCAGCTCCGTTTCGGCGGTGGCCAGCGAGCTGCCGCCGACCCAGATCTTGTAGGTCGTCGGCTCGACGGTGCGTTTGCTCTCGGCGTTCAAAAAGCTCAGCTCGTCGAAGCCGAGGGGGAACTCGACGCGCTTGCGCTCGCCGGGGGCAAGCTCGACGCGGCGGAAACCCTTCAGCTCGCGGACGGGCTGGGAGAGCGAGGCGGCTGTGTTGCGCAGGTAGAGCTGGACGACCTCGGTTCCCGCGCGGCTGCCAGTGTTCCTGACCTCGACGCTGACGGTGGCGAGCGGCGCGTGGCCGGTGGCGAGGACCTCCCGCAGTGGCAGTTCGGCGCGGTTGACCGTGGGCTTGCCGTAACTGAATCGGGTATAGCTCAGTCCCCAGCCGAAGGGAAAGAGCGCGGAGTTCTCCTCGTCCATGTAGCGGGAGTAGAACTTGTCGTCGCCCCAGGGCATATGGCTGAGGTCGGAGGTGGCCGGCCGCCCGGTGGGGAGTTGCGCGTAGTAGAGCGGCTCCTGACCGACAGCGCGGGGCAGGCTCGCCGGGAGCTTGCCGGAGGGGTTGACGTCGCCGAAGAGAACATCGGCCACGGCATGGCCGGCCTCAATGCCCGGGCTCCAGGCTTCGAGGATGGCCGGGACGTGCAGGGCGGCCCACTTGATCTCGAGGGGGCGGCCGGCGAGCAGCACCAGGACGATGGGCTTGCCGGTGGCGGCCACGGCCTCGAGCAGTTGCTGCTGGTTGCCGGTGAAGCCGAGAGTGGCGCGGCTGGCGGCCTCGCCTTCCATCCAGTTGGAGCTCTCGCCGAGGGCGAGGATCACGAGGTCGGCCTGGCGCGCGGTCTCGACGGCGGCGGCAATGGTCTTCCGCTCGTCGGGCTGCGGGGCGTCGGCGGGCTGGCCGCTGGAGAGGCGGAAGGCGCGCAGGTCCTCGCCGGCGAGAAGGCCGCAGCCCTCGGCGTAGAGGAGCCGGTCGCCGAGCCGCTCCTCAAGGGCCTGGCGGAGGGTGAGGACGTATTTCGGGTCGCCCTGGCCGGCCCAGGCGCCGAGCATCTCGGAGCGGGAGTCGGCGAGCGGGCCGATGAGGGCCACCTCGCCGGATTTGGCGGTGAGCGGAAGCAGGCTGCCAACGCCTTCGACGGGCTCGTTCTTGAGCAGCACCAGGGTCTCGCCGGCGATGCGGCGGGCCAGGGCGCGGCGCTCGGGAGTGGCGTCGTAGGGCGGGCCGGGCTGGGTGTAGGGGTGGTCGAAGAGTCCGAGCGCGAACTTGACGCGGAGGATGCGGCGAACGGCCTCGTCGACGACGCTCTCGGGAATCTTGCCGGAGCGGACCTGGCCGGCGAGTACCGAGCCGTACAGGCCGCCTTCCATATCCATGTCGAGGCCGGCGGTGAGCGCCTTGCGGGCCACGGTGGGCCCGTCGCCGATCGAGTGATCCACCAGCTCGCTGACGGCGCCCCAGTCCGAGACGACGAAGCCGGCAAAGCCCCACTCGCGGCGCAAAACCTGGGTCAGGGTGAAGGGGTTGGCAGTGGCCGGCAGACCGTTGATGGTGTTGAACGAGCTCATCAGCGTGGCCGCGCCTTCCTCGACGGCTGCCTGGTAGGGCGCCAGATAGACCTGCCGGAGGGTGGGTTCGCCCATCTCGACGGCGTTGTAGTCGCGCCCGGCGGTGGCGGCGCCGTAGGCGGCGTAGTGCTTGACGCTGACGGCCACCGAATCGGGGCGGCCGAGGTCGCCCTGCTGATAGCCGCGGACAAAGGCCCGGGCCATGGCCGAGCCCAGGTAGGGGTCCTCGCCGGCGGATTCGATAATGCGGCCCCAGCGCGGGTCGCGGGCGATATCGACCATGGGCGAGAAGACCCAGGCGACGCCGTCGGCGCGGGCCTCGGCGGCCGAGGTGCGGGCCACGGCTTCCACCGCCGATGGGTCGAAGCTGGCAGCCAGCGCCAGCGGCACCGGGAAGATGGTGCGATGGCCGTGAATCACGTCCAGGCCGAAGAGCAGCGGGATGTGCAGCCGCGACTTCTCCACGGCGATGTGCTGGTAACGGTTGGCCTGCTCGGCGGTGACGATGTTCGCCAGCGAGCCAAGCTGGCCGCGCGCCGCCATCTCGTCGAAGCTGACGCCCCTGGCGATGGCCACATCCGGCCCGGTGGCAAAGCCGCCGCTGAAGGACACCATCTGGCCGATCTTCTCGTCGAGCGTCATCTGCCGCAGCAGGGCCTCTACGCGAGCGTTCAGCTCTTTCGAGGCGAGCTGCGGATTGGGAACCGGGCGGGCCTGGCTCGCGGCCGGCTGGCAATCAGCCGCCAGCAGCAGAGTGGCTGTGAACAGAACGACGGAGCGCGCGAGGGTCTTCATGGCTGCGGCCATGATAATCGGATGGCCGCGGGGCGCGCCGGCGAGCGCGGGCGGGGACCGTCGCCAGAAGCCAATCCCGGGCGGAAAAACCGGTCAGGCCGGCTCTCGCCAACCGCACGGAAATGCACTACTCTTGCCAGTGAATCGTATGAGCAGGTTTCTGCGCCATTTCCGCAAAGCGCTTTGGAAGTCGCTGGAGCACGACGTGGTGAACACGGCCAAGGCCACGGCCTACTCCGGCATGTTGATGCTCTTTCCCACGCTGGTGGTGGCCACCACGCTGCTGGCGCTGGTTCCGGAGGGAACCTCGCTGGTGGGCGAGGTCCGCTCCGCCTTCGAGCAGGCGCTTCCGGCCGATTCCATGTCGCTGCTTCAGTCGGCTATGGAGACCCGGCGCATTCACTCGACCCAACTGATCGGCTCAGCCCTGAGCCTGTCGGTCTTTGCCGGCCTGGGCGTGATGCTCTCGCTGATGGAGGGATTCCGGCGGGCTTACCGGCTGCCCCGCGACGACTGGGGCTTCTGGGAGCGGCGGGTGCGGGCGCTGCTGCTGGTGCCCATTGTGCTGGTGCCGCTGGCGCTGGCCACGCTGGTGCTGGTCTTCGGCCGCCAGATCGAGCACTGGATGGTGGAAAACGCCGACCACGAACTGCGCCACATGGTTCTGCTTTTCTGGAGGTTTGTGCGCTGGCTGGTCGCGCTGGTCACCAGCGTCGCGGTGCTGGGCGCACTCTACCACTTCGGCACGCGGCGCAAGGAACACTGGGCCTGGGTTGGCCCGGGCGCGCTGACGGCCACCCTGGTCTGGTTTCCGGCCACGCTGGCCTTTGGCTGGTACGTGACGCGGGTTGCCGACTACTCCATGTTCTACGGGTCCTTTGGTGCCGGCATCGCGACGCTGGTCTGGCTGTACATCACCGCCTTCAGCGTCCTGCTGGGGGCGGAGTTGAACGGGGTGCTCTACCGGGTGCGGCAGACCGAGGCCGGCCGGGAGCCGACGGCGGACCCGGACGACGCGATCCTGTGACCGGCCGCACCGACAATTGTCGCCGCCGCGCTGCATCATTGATTCAGGGCCGGTGTGGGTCTATGTCCCATGTACAATGAAGCGGGCCGCAGCCGCACAGGACCCACCGCCCGTGAATTTTTGAACTGGAGCCATGCTATGCCGTACGCCGAATTCAACCTCTCCGATTCCGCCACACAGCGCCGGGCGAAAATCGTTTCCACGCTGGGACCGGCCTCCAACACCGAGCCGGTCTTCCGGAACCTCGTCCGCGCCGGCGTCGACGTCGTCCGGCTGAACTTCTCCCACGGCGCCCACGAGGAAAAGCTGGCGCTGATCCAGATGATTCGCAAGGTCAGCCGCGAGGAGAACAAGCACCTCTGCATCCTGGCCGACCTGCAAGGGCCCAAGATCCGCACCAGCAAGCTGAAGGACCACCAGCCCGTGCTGCTGAAGGCCGGCGGCCGGTTGACCATCACCCCGCGCGAGGTGCCCGGCACGGCTTCGCTGGTCGGCACCACCTTCAAGACTCTGGGTGAAAACGTCGAGCAGGGCTCGCGCATCCTGCTCTCCGACGGGCTGATCGAGCTTCGCGTGCAGGACGTGGACGGCGGCGACGTGATCTGCGAGATCATCAACGGCGGCATGCTGGGCGAGAACAAGGGCATCAACCTGCCCGGCATTCCGGTGCGCGTTCCCTCGCTGACCGACAAGGACGCCGAGGACCTGGAGTTCGCGCTGAAGAATGGCGTGGATGCGGTGGCCGTCAGCTTCGTGCGTACGGCCGAGGATGTCCGGCTGGTCAAGCAGCGCGTGGCCGCCCTGGGCGGCGAGACCTGGGTCATCGCCAAGCTCGAAAAGCCGCAGGCCATCGAGCACCTGGACGCCATCCTCAACGTGGCCGACGGCATCATGGTCGCTCGCGGCGACCTCGGTGTCGAGGTCCCGCCGGAGACCGTCCCGGCCATCCAGAAGCACATCATCCGCCGCGCCGGCGAGTTCCGCAAGCCGGTGATCACGGCCACCCAGATGCTGGAATCGATGATCGAGAACCCGCGCCCGACACGCGCCGAAGTCTCCGACGTGGCCAACGCGGTCTACGACGGCACCGACGCCGTCATGCTCTCCGGCGAATCGGCGGTGGGCAAGTACCCGGTGGAGGCGGTGGCGATGATGTCGCGCATCGTGGCCGACGCCGAGCGCAATATCCGTCAGTTGGGCAGCGGGCTGGCGCGCGAGCGGCGCAGCCACCTGTCGATCGCCGAGACCATCTGCGAGGCCACGGCCCATGCCGCCGACGATCTGGACCTGCGCGGTATCGCCATCTTCACCGAGTCGGGACAGACGGCGCGGCAGTTGTCGAAGTACCACCCCTCGGCGCCCATCTTCGCGCTCTCGCCCGTCGAGGTCACCCTCAATCGGCTTGGCTTGCTCTGGGGCACCACGGCCATCCGCTGTCCCAAGGTGAACTCGACCGAGGCGCTGGTGGATACGGCCGAGTCGCTGCTCGAGGCCGGGCAGTTCGTACGCTCGCGCGAGGTCATCGCCATCGTGGCCGGCACCCGCACCAAGTCCGGCTCCACCAACTTCCTCCGCCTGCACGTGATGGGCGAGCAGAAGCAGGGCGGCACGCGCTTCTTTGTCCCGCGCGAGGAAGAAACAGCGCCCACCACCGCGCCGATGGAGGATAGCGAAGAAGCTCCAAGGCGTCCGGCGAAGAAGGCTGTCCGGAAGTAAACCGGCAGCCACAAGAAAGAAGGCGCCGCCCCCGCTGGAGGGACCGGCGCCTTTTCTTTTTGACTCGCGATGCGCGCGAGTCCGCGTTACCGCACCCCACATTGCGGTGCCAGGGACGCGGGATTCTATCTGACCGTCGAGCTGAACAGCAGGTCGCCCTTGAAGCGCGCCGAGGCTCCGCCCATGCGCACGAAGGTGGCCATCTGCGCCCAGTGGCGCTGGCTATGCAGCATGGCGTGCACGGCCACCTTGCGTCGCGTCACCACGCGCTTCTCCTCCGGCAGCCAATCGAAGTCGAGCTTGTAGCTCTCGCTCCAGAAGCTCTCCGGCCGGTCGAGCAGTCCGCGGAAGATCCGCATCGCCTCGGCGTGAAAGGCGTAGATGGCCTCGAGCGGCCCGCCGGCCATCTCGTCCCGGCCGGTTACGGGCAGTCCGGCGATTCTCTGCCCCCAGCGCAGCTCCGCGCCCCAGATGTGCCGGGCAAATACCTGAAGATTTGCCGCTCCGCCGACGCCGCAGTCCAGCCGCAGCAACTCAGGGTTCGCCTCGAAATGCGCTTTCCAGGCTTCCGCGGCCTCGTGATTCCAGTTGAGCAACTCCTCGAGCGTGATGCCAACGATCATTCTTCTCCTCCGCCGCGCGCGACTTCCCGTGCCGCGCCGCGAACCATGAACAAGCTGTGTTGTCGATGCGGACCTGGTTTCCGCCAGGCTCAGGACCTTCCCGACCGGAGTTCGCGCCCAAGGGGAATTGGGCACAGCGAGCGAACCCACAGTTGGGGGCCTCTTCCAGTATCAGGCAAGGCAGCGGCTTGCCGAGGAAAAACGCAACGGAAGGTCCCCGGTCTCCCAGGTTCCCAAAAGCGAGGGACCTGGGGACCGATGGTCGAGGTTTCATTGGCAGTGGGTCGGAAACGCCGGCGAGGGAGCCGTTCGAGCCAATTCCTCCTGGGCAAACTCGCTTATTCCTCCCGCAGGGCAACCACGGGGTCGATGCGCAGCGCGCGACGCGCGGGGGCGGCCGATGCAGCCAGCGAGACCAGGAGAAGCAACGCGGCCACCGCCGCCGGGTCGCGCCGGAAGACCCCCTGCATCCACTCCCGCTGCGCGGCGATCACTGCCGGGTGGACGATCAAGTTCACCTCCTGCAGACGGCCTTCCCCAAAGGCGAACGGCGGCGGGTCGCCCACGTTTCGGAGGCAAAACCCGCACGAATCATGGGTGCCCCAGGTCTCGATTCTGAGACCTGGGAGAGCACGGACCTCAACCGGCCCAAACTCCGGAATACCCTTCCTCATCACCGTGGTGTATCCTGGCTCGCGATGACACGCGGCTTGATCCGTTATCAGCAGACCGGGAACTTCCACTTTCTCACCTTCAGTTGTTTTCACCGTCTGCCGCACCTCGCCACACCCGCCGCGCGCGATCTCTTCGAGTTATCTCTGGAACAAACCAGGCGGCAGCATGGTTTTGTCGTCGCCGGATACGTCGTCATGCCCGAACACGTTCATCTGCTTGTCAGCGAGCCCCTCGTCGGCTCCCTGGCCCGCGCCATCCAGGCGCTCAAGATTTCGGTTGCACGGCGCAACCGGCAGCGGCCGTTCTGGCAGGCCCGTTATTACGACTTCAACGTCCACAACGAAGAAAAGCGCGCGGAAAAGCTCCATTACATGCACCAGAACCCTGTTGTGCGCGGGCTGGTGGAGAAGCCGGAGGATTGGCAGTGGTCGAGTTTCCGCCATTACGCCAGCGGGCACGCGGGCGCGGTTGAAATTGAGTCGCAATGGACAGCGGCCCGGCGCGGAAACCAACTGCCGGAAATCTACCGCGGGAAAAGCCCGCCCGGTTGAGGTCCGTGCCCTCCCAGGTCTCAAAATCGAGACCTGGGGCACCCAAGATTTGTGGCCGGGAGGGAGATCCCAGACTTGGGCCACCCGCGAGACCTGAGCCACCCGCCCGCTCATCGCGATAGGGCCGCGATGAACGGGGCACAGTTCCTACCGCTCATTACGATTCTGATGACCGGGCCACCTGCCTTACGGATGCACGATCTCTACGATCTTCGAATCGGGCCCGGTCCAGGCCGCGGCGCCCCCTTGGGTCAGTTGATGCTTCGCGTCGTCCCAGTGCAGCGTGGTCGTCGTGCCCGCGCCCTTTTCGTAGGCATAGGTGGTCCCGTCGTCGGTGAAGAGCGTGAACTCCGCGTCCGCTCCGGGGTAGACACGCACGGCGGCGATGGACTGCGGCTGACTTGTGCTCAGAACCGGGGCGCCGAGCGGCACGACCGACCCCGCCCGCACGAAGAGCGGAATGGTGTCGATGGGCGCATCCACTTTGATCGTCTGGCCGCCGTGGACGCGCGCGTTGGTCCAGTAGTTATACCAGTCGCAGCCCGCGGGCAGGTAAACCTGGCGGCTGGTTGCACCCTGCTCGGTAACTGGAGCTACCAGAAACGCGGGTCCGAACATATACTCGTCGCGAATGTCGGCGACCTTGGGATCGCCGGGATAGTCCATGAAGAGCGCGCGCATGAATGGAGCGCCCGTCTGGTAAGTTCCGTAGGCCTGCGAGTAGATATACGGAATGAGCTGATAGCGCAGCCGCAGATACTTTTCCAGGGTCGTTTCCGCCTGCTTGCCGTAGGACCAGACTTCGTTGTGCATCCTCTCGCCGTGCGCGCGCATGACGGGCTGGAAGGCTCCCCACTCGAACCAGCGCACGAATAACTCTGGATAGTCCTCATAGTTACCGATGTTATCGCGCGCATCCGAGGCATCGATCAACGGTTTATGGGCCGCGTGGTAATTTGCCTGGATTTGCGGCGAGAAGAAGCCGGCGATGTCGGTGTCCCAATAGGGCATGCCGCTGGCGGTGAAGTTCAGCCCGGCCGGAATGGAACGCTTCAGCATATCCCAGGTGGAGAAGATGTCGCTGGACCAGAAGACGGTTCCGTTGCGCTGGGCGCCAAGGTAGGCGGCCCGGGCGAGAATCATGACTCTCCGGCTGTCGCCAAAGTCGCGCCGGAAGCCCTCGTAGACCGAGGCTGTGTGGAAGAGGGGATAGGTATTGTAGTAGCGCGTGCCCGAGCCGATCCAGAATACGTCGTTCGCCGGATCGATATCCGGTTCGGTTTCATCCAGCCAGAGAGAATCAAAACCATAAGGCTTCACATAACGGTCGCGAATCTTCTCCCAGAACCAATTGGCCGCCTCGGGATTGGTTGTGTCCAGGTTCGGGCCGATAACAGCCCTGGCCCATCCCAGGTCCGGCTTTCCATCGGGGGTGTGCACCAGCCAGCCTTTCTTCAGCAGCATATCGTAGAACTGCGTGCCCTCGGAGTAATGCGGCCAGACGCTGAGAAGGGTTGTAACTCCCATGGAATGAAGCTGCCGGTTCATGGCGGCGGGATCGGGCCAGCGGGCCGGGTCCAGGTCCATCTCGCCCTGGCGCGTCATGTTCAGGAAGTCCACGACCAACGTATCGAGCGGTAACTGGCGGTCGCGATATCCCTTGGCGATGTCGAGCGCCTGCTCCTGGGTGGGATAGATGGCCTTGCTCTGAATGTAGCCGTAAGTGGCCTTGGGCAGCAGATGCGTCACCCCGGTAAGTTGGCGATAACCGGTGTAGATTTCATCGCTCTTGTCGCCGGCAATTACAAAGAAGGAGACGCGGTCGCCGACATCGGACGACCAGACGTTCAGTTGGTTGAAGCCAAGATCGATGGTCGTCTTGGACGGGTTGTCCCAGATAAGGCCGTAGCCGCGGCTGGAGACCAGGAAAGGAACGCAGACATTCTCTCCGCCAATCGCGGCGTAGTCGTGCCAGCACTGGATGCGATGGTCGCGCAGGTCGAGGAACCCCTGCTGCTGCTGGCCGAGGCCGTAATAATGCTCGTCTTGCGGCGAGTCGAAAGTGGCGGAGACGCGCGAGCCCGGGCCCTCCTTGCCGCCGCCCGCATTCGCAGGCGATGCCGCGGGCGGGTTGGGGACCATCGACCAGCGATCCATCTTCACGAGCGGTTTGCCGGAGGAAGTGGCAACGGAGAGGATGTCGTTGTAGGGCCCGTGGGCATCTCCGCCGCCGCCAAAGTAGTGGTCCCGCAGCGACTGGTTCAACGCATCCAGCGGGAAAGAGTGGGGCGCTGGCGTGCTGTCGGGAGCCACACGGACAAGCAATCTGCCGGAGCGGAGGACGTCCGTGCCGTCCGGTTCGCGCTCTCGCGTCCATCCGGTCATCGAGGGAGTGCCCACGAATCCATAACCGGGCGCCGCAAGCGCCGTCGGCTTTGCCGTGCTCAGCGTGATGCGAACGATGTTCTCCGCATAGGGCTCCAGCACGATCGTCCTGTCGTTTCGGTCCAGGACGACGCTGCCGGGCTGGTTCTGAGCGCCGGCGGCGGCGGCGAACGCGAGCACGATTGCGCCTGCGCGCAGCGTTCCCGTGAGCAGAGTCCGGATGAGTTGGAAGCCGGTCCACGCAATGGATTCAGTCCGATCCAGGGGTTGCATCCGCTTTATCTCCCATCGCGCCAGGTGGAAACGGCGCGTCTTTTTTTGTGACTGAAAAACACCGGAATCGTAGGAGGCTTCTCCTCGATGTGTCAATCAGCGAAGGGCGGAAAGGGCCGGCTCGCAAGACCGGAAACTTGCCCCTGAACATCGAACATTCGGCGTCCCCTGGCCCCGCAGCGGCCCGGGCGTAAAATGGCCCACATGAACCTCGATGCGATTCAGTCCGCCATCCGCGAGGCCGGTTGCGACGGCTGGCTCTTTTACGACCATCACCACCGCGATCCGATTGCCGGGCGCATTCTGGGCCTGGACCCGGCGGCGCACGTCACCCGTCGCTGGTATTACTTCGTCCCCGCCGAGGGCGAGGCGCGCAAGCTCGTCCACCGCATCGAGCAGGGGCGGCTGGATGCGCTGCCCGGCTCGAAGGCTGTCTATTCGAGCTGGCAGGAGCTGGCCCGCGGCCTTGAGGCGATGCTGGCGGGCGCGCATCGGCTGGCCATGCAGTACTCGCCCAACAACGCCATCATGTACGTCTCCATGGTCGATGCCGGCACGGTCGAGTTCCTCCGCTCGCTGGGCAAGGAGATCGTCAGCTCGGCGGACATGGTGAGCCAGTTCGAGGCGGTGCTGACGGCCGAGCAGGTGGCCACGCACACCGCGGCGCAGCAGGCCATCGACGCGATTCTGGCCGAGGCCTGGCTGGAGATCGGCCGCCGCCTGCGCCCGCCCTCCGGCGGCCGGGGCGCGCTGACCGAGTACCAGATGGTGCAGTGGTTCGGCGAGGCGATGCGCCGGGAAAACCTGACCTGGGAGAACGGCCCCGACGTCAGCGTGAACGCGAACACCTCCGACTCGCACTACGAGGCCACGGCGGAGCACTGCTCGCCGATCGCCGAGGGCGACTTTCTGCTGGTCGACATCTGGGGGCGCATCGACCAGCCCGCGAGCGTCTTTTACGACATCACCTGGACAGGCGTCGTGGGCCGCGAGCCCAGCGAGCGCGAGCAGCACGTCTTCGAGGTCGTCCGCGACGCGCGCGACGCCTCCATCCGCCTGGTCGAGCAGGCCTTCGCCGAGGGCCGGCCGATCCGCGGCTTCGAGGCCGACGACGCGGCCCGCGGAGTCATTCAGGCGGCGGGCTTCGGCGACTACTTTACCCATCGCACCGGGCACAACATCGCCCAGGAGCTGCATGGGTCGGGCGCGCACCTCGACAACCTCGAGACCCACGACGAGCGCCGCCTGCTCGCGAACACCTGCTTCTCCGTCGAGCCCGGCATCTACCTGCCCGAGTTCGGCGTGCGCAGCGAGATCGACATGATGACCGCGCCGGGCAAGGCCTGGGTGACGGGACGGGTGCAGCGGGAGCTGGTGAGGATTTAGGGAGTAGGGAACAGGGAACAGAGCTCAGGGGTCGGGGAACGGGCCGGGGGAATCCGGCAGCGCGGACACTCCCCCAAGGACGCGGCCTTGCCCGAATCGAAGGAGTTCCCTGCACGAACGCAGGGGCGGCGGCACGCGGCCCTGTTCTACCTGTCCCGAGGCGCCGCCTTGCCTGACCCCTGATCCCTGTTCCCTGTTCCCTGCCCCCTTTGCGGTAGAATCGAACGAGCATGGCCAAAGAGGAAAACAAGCAGTTGGGTTTCGTTTATTTGCCGCTGATTGCCGGCTGGCTGGTGCCGGGCGCGGGTCACTTCCTGCTGCGCAAGTGGGTTCGCGGGACGCTGCTGGCCGTCTCCATCCTGGGCATGTTCTCGATCGGCCTGGCCCTGCAGGGCGAACTCTACTCGAACGCGCACGACATCCTCCACATCCTCGGACTCGCCGGAGATCTGGGCAACGGCCTTCTCTACGTCTTGAGCCGTGTCCTTGGCCTGGGCGCCGACCAGGCGATGGTGACCACCGCCGACTACGGCACCCGCTTCATCGTGGTGGCTGGGCTGCTGAATGTGATTGCCGCGGTGGACGCGCACAACCTGCGCACGGGGAGGAAGCAGTGAGCCACTTTGCCGCCGTGCTTCTCTTTGCCCTCTTTGCCTCGACGGTCTTCGGCATCACCATGCGCGATACGCCGGCGCGGATGGTCCGCTACGGGATCTACTGCTTCGTGCTCTTTGCCGGGGCGGCGGTGGTGCTGAGCTGGTTGATGTACCTGATCGCGCGCTAGGGAACCTGTGAACATCAGCCGAGACGCGAGAAAGACATCCCTCAAGGGTTGAAGCCCAGCTCATTCTACTGGCTTTATCGGCACGGTTGAAGCCGGTTCCCTTTCAAGACCTGACTGACTCAGAGGTTCCCTGGCTTCTCGCTCATCAGCCCCGCGGTTCGGCGGCGGCAATGTGTGCCAAAATGAGACGCCGGCTAAAAATCGCCCTTATTTATCCATTTTGTACAAATCTGTACAGACTTCTTCATCGAGGCGCGAGTACCGTGGGTGAAACGTGGAGGAGAAGGGGATTTCTGCCGGCAAGATGAGCGGGAACCTGTCTCCCTCCGTGGTTGGAACGCTGTTGGTTCCTTCCCGCTTCGGAGCGTGGCCCGCGAGGGTCTGAAGCTGCGGCGCGGGAATTGCGGCAACTCCCAGTTCTTCCCCAGAAGAGCGCTCAGGATGCAAGCCCGCAGAAGTTCGGGGCGGGCTTGCAGCCGGGGTCCGTCCCTCGCTTTGTGGCCCCCGTCTGTCCCCTCACTCGTTGAGGAACGCTTCGAGCCGGCTCCGGTCGATGTCGAGGCTGCGGTTGCCCGCGATCATGCCCAGCGATCGGAAGTGCTTGAGGAAGAAGCTCACGCGCGCACGGGTGGTTCCAGTCATCCCGGCCAGCGTCTCCTGCGTGATGCGGGGAATCCGCGACGGGCCGCCGTTGGGGGACTCCTCGGCCAGCAACAGCAGCAGCCGCGCCAGCCGCTTCTCGCTGGGGTGGAGGATGTGGTCCGCCAGGTCCAGTTGCAGGTGGAGGATGCGCTTGAGGACGCGCTGAAGGAAGATGTCGAGGAACCCCGGATCCTGGCGCAGCGCGTCCAGCAACTGCTGGCGGCTGATACGGATCACCGTCGAAGGCGCCAGCGCCGTGGCCGTGGCGGTGCGCGTTTGCCGCTCGCCGGTGAGTGCGTCCATGCCGGCGAAATCTCCTGGGGCGAGCAGGGCCAGCGCGGCCTCGCGGCCGGCTCTCGAGAGAATGGTCAGCCGGATTCGCCCGCTCTCGACATAGAAGACCGATTGTGCCGGCTCGCCTTCGGCAAAGAGCCGGGCGCCGGGTTCCAGGTGGAGGCGGTTGCCGGCCAGCCCGAAGCGGTCGAGGAGCCTCTGGGTGCTTTCTCTTTCGGTTGGGTCCACCACGGCAAAGCCTCACTTTTCTGGACTGTCTGGCCCTGACCTGCTGGAAACCGCGTGCAACGACTGCGGCGCTCGCCCATTTCATTCGTCTGGGCGGGGGATATGCGGGAAGCCTGCTGCTTGCAAATTACGATGCAAGCTCCAGTGAGATTATCGACTCTCGAATCGAAATGGCCCGATTTTGTTTTCACCTGCCCAAAATCTGTTTCGGCACAGGAAAAACAGCCGAAGATTCCGCACCAGAACGGTCAAGCAGACAGAGCTTGGCCGGGCATCTCAGTGCGCAATACCACCACGCCCCGTAACTAGCTGAAAAAATGCCATACTGGAGGCAGACTCCGGCGCTCCCCTTTGGCCGACCGGAGCGGGGGAGCCCTTGACCAGACTGCGAGTTCTGTCGACGCACCTGTTTCTCAATCAGCGCCTGCACCCTGGGTTACTCGAGCTTGCCGGCCGCTCCGGGGCCCAGGCGGTTGAGATCTTCGCCGCGCGCCAGCACTTCGACTACACCAGCCGCGAGCATGTGGAAGAGCTGGCCAACTGGTTTCGCTCCAACCCTCTGGGAGCCTGGTCGATGCACGCGCCGCTCTTCCCGGACCGCGAGATGGGCCGCGCTGGCGCCCCGGCCGTCAACGTCCTGCATCCGGAGAAGTCCCGGCGCATCGACTCGATGGACGAGATCAAGCGCGCCCTGGAGTCGGCCGAGTACATTCCCTTTCGCAATATGGTGATGCACCTGGGCGAGCGCGCCGACGAGTGGTCGCCGCGCACCATCGAGTACGCGCAGACCGCGCTCGAGCACCTGGGCGCCTTTGCCGCGCCGATGGGCGTGCGCGTGCTGGTGGAGAACCTGATCAGCGATCCGACAACCCCGGAGCGGCTGCTGTACATTCTGGAGTCTGGCCACCTGGACTCGATCGGCATCTGTCTGGACCTGGGCCACGCGCACATGACGGTGGGCATCCCAGCGGCGATTGCCTCACTGGGCAAACGCATCCTCTCAGTGCACGCCCACGACAACCACGGCCTGAAGGACGAACACCTTTGGCCCGGCGACGGGAACATCGATTGGGAGGCGACGGCGAAGGCGCTGGACGCGCTGGCTGCGCCCCCGGCAACGGTGCTCGAGATCAGCCAGACTCTCCAGGAGCCACCCGCCACGCTGTCACCGCGCATTCAAAAGGCCTTCGAAAAGGTCGGCTGAACAGCCAGCGGGACCTCCGGCAGGTAGGCGGTTATTTCTTCTCCAGGCGAATCGAGCCGTCCGTCTCGACGACGAAGATGCGCTTGCCGGCAGCGATGTACTCCGGGATGGAAGGCTTCCGCGTGAGAACGTAGAGGACGTCGGTGTCCTCGGGCACGTCGCTGAGGATGTGCGAATGAGTGCCGGCAACGATCTGGAGCTTGGGGTCGAACCGCATGTCGAGGATGGTCTTGTGCAACTGCCGCTTATCGAGGATCTGCTTGCCGTCGGGCGAGAAGGTGTAGCGGAGGTCGCCGCCGATGGGCCACACGTCGTCCCTGGTCTGGCCGGGATAGAGATAGACGTACAGGTCGCCGCCGGGCGCGGGGAGAATGGCCGTGTTGTAGGGGCGATCTGAACTGCCGAAGTCGGCGATGGCGGCTTCGAGCGCGCGCTCCATGCCGGCCAGATCCTCGATGGGCTCGATGGGCGGATCGAAGCGGCGGGCTGTGAAGTGGCCGGGGGTCTGCTCGTCGCTGGCCTCGTAGGCGACAAGCAGTTGGGCGTGCAGCGTGTCCCATTTGGGAAAGACGACCTTCCAGCCCTTGAGCGTCTTCACGCACACGTAGCGGGCGAGGCCTTCGCGGCTGGGATGGAGGTCAAGGAAGGCGTCGGTGCCGTGCCACGCCGCCTGGTCGTAGGCGTAAAGCGCCCGGCCGCGCTCGGTGACTCCGGCAAGATAAGCGGGCAGGTCCTTGTTGGCGACCTGGCTGTGCGCGGGGGCGGAGGCACAAAGGAGAGCAAGACAGGCGAGCGCTGGCCGAAGCATGAAGGCTCCTTGCGGCGGGAAGAGCGGATTCCCGCTCCGGGCAAGGATACAACGCCGGTCTGCGCCGCACGCGAATGCTGCCGATTTGCTGGCTCGGATCAGCGGCCCAGGTACTCGCGGTACTGGGTCTCGATGATGCCGGCGGCGCGGGCCAGGGCGAGCTTGGCGAGGTTGTACTGGAAGAGGCTCTCGACGAGGCTGGTCTGGGCGCTGGCCAGGGTGGACTGGGCGGCGACCAGCGGCAGGTTGTCGTCGACGCCGGCCGAGACGCGCTCCTGCTCGTCGGCCAGAGCGCGGGTGGCGAGTTCGACGTTGGAGCGGGCCACTTGGACGAGCTTCTCGGTGGCGTTGGCGTCGAGCAGCGCCGAGCGGACCTGCTGGTCGATCTTGCCGCGCAGGTCGGCGAGCTGGGCCTGGACGGCTTCAAGCTGGGCCTGGGAGGCCTGGATGTCGCCGCGCAGCCGGGCCTCGCGGAAGAGCGGCAGGCTCAGGTTGCCCTGGCAGACGAAGTTGCCGTGGGCGCCGGCGCCGTTGACGGCGCTGACGGCGTAGTAACCGCCGAAGCTGAGGCTGGGCAGCCGCTCGGCTCGATAAGCGGAGTGGATGGCCTTGTACTCGATGGCCT
This sequence comes from Occallatibacter sp., assembly GCA_049690595.1. Classification (GTDB taxonomy): domain Bacteria; phylum Acidobacteriota; class Terriglobia; order Terriglobales; family Acidobacteriaceae; genus Telmatobacter. The sequence continues at coordinate 20,075 of JBAVMZ010000069.1, forward strand.
GGTTAATCAGGGTCTGGTAGTCCTGGCGGTTGCGGTAGGCGACGGCGCGCAGCTCTTCGGGGGTCTGGGCGGCCAGCTCGCTGTAGGGCGCCGGATCGGTGAGCACGATTGGCTGGCCCGGGGCGACGCCGATCTCGCGCTTGAGCAGGATCAGGTCCTTTTCGAGGTCGTTGCGGGCGGCGATGAGCGCCAACTGCTGCGCCTGCACCTGCACGGCGGCACGCAGTTCGTCGAGGTGGGCGCCAGTGCCGGCCTCGTGGGCGGCGCGGGCGTTGTCCAGGGTCAACTGGTCGGTGGCCAGTTGCGCCAGGGCGTTGTCAATCTCGCTCTGGGCGGCCAGCGCGTGCAGGTAAGCCGTGGCCACCTGCTGGACGACTTCGCCGCGGGCCGACATGCGGGCGAAGTGGGCCGCCTGCTCTGCGGCGCGGGCGCCCTTGTAAGCGGCGATGACCGGGCCGGAGAAGAGCATCTGGCCGAACTGGACCTCGCCCTGGGTGAGGTCGTCGCGGGTGATGAACTTGAAGTTCGAGGGCATGCTGCCGCCCATGATGGAGGCGAACTTCTTGAGCGTTCCGGGGCCGAAGCCCATGGCCGCCAGGTCGTGCTGGTAGATGCCGTTCGAGCCGGAGACGATCAGGTTGGGCAGAAAGCTCTGCAGGGCCACGTTCTTCTGGCCGTTGAGCGCCTTCTCGGCGTTCTCGGCTTCTTTCAGGCCGAGATTGTTGCGCAGGCCCATGCCGATGGCCTCGTCGAGCGAGAGCTTCAGCGTCTCCTCGGTGGCCGGGCGCGCGGTGACGCTACCAAAGAAGGGGTTCGTGGCCGAAGTGGGGTTCTGTGCCTGGGCGCGGAGATGCGCCGCCGGGGCGAGAAGAAACGCCGCCAGAAGAGCCGGCGCGCACGCCCGGCGCAAAACCGATGGGTTGGAACGGGTCACTGGCACTATTCTCTCAGATGTTTGCGGCAAGCCGGAGGATTCGGCGGCGGGCGGGAAAAACCTGGGCCGGGCGATAGAGGGCGGGACGCGGGCGGGCATTTGCCGGTTGCCGGTGCGCGTGCGTAGGATGGCGGCAACGCGCCTGGAGGCGGACACAACCGATTGAGTAGAGAACAACGCCGAGCTGGCGAGTGGCGGGTGGAGCGCTGAACAGGGGAGGAGTCACGATGCGAAGAAGAGATATGCTGGTGGCCTTGCTGGCGGCGGGGATGACGGCAGGCGCCTTTGCGCTGGCCGGTGAGCTTCCCAGGCTGCACTCGACGGTTGTTGACTGGAGCGCCATGACCGCCAAGCCCACGGAAGCCGGTTCGGTGCGGGCGGTGCTCAAAGGGCCGACGGCGACGCTGGACGAGCTCGAGGTGCACGTCACCACGCTCGCTCCGGGCAAGGCGCCGCACCCGCCGCACAAGCATCCGAACGAGGAGCTGCTCATTGTGAAGCAGGGAACGATTGAGGCGCTGGTGGGCGGCGAGTGGAAGCGGGCCGGGGCCGGCGCGACGATCTTCTTCGCGTCGAACGAACTGCACGGCGTGCGCAACGCGGGAGCCGACGAGGCGGTGTATCACGTGGTGGCCTGGAAGACACCAGCGACGCCGGCACAGTAAGGAGAGGAGCCGCATATGCATTGGAATGGGCTGGGACGACGTTCGTTTCTGAAGACCGTGGGAGCAGCGGGGATAATCTCGGCGCTGCCGGAGAGCGCTTTCGGTTTTGGCGGCGCGGGCACGGCGCCGGCGCACGAGGTGGCCGCGCCGGGCTTCGATGAGCCGGCGCAGCCGAAGCACTCGATTCGCTTCGCCGTGATGGGCCTGGACCACGCGCACATCTACGGCATGACGGCGGCGGTGATTCGCGGCGGCGGCGAGCTGGTGGCAGTGTATTCGAATCTGCCCGGAGCGGTGGCCGATTTCCGCAAGGTGTATCCGCAGGCGCGGCAGGCGGCGAGCGAAGAGGAGATTCTCAACGACCCGTCGATTCAGCTCGTTGCCTCGGCGGGGATTCCCAATCTGCGCGCGCCGCTGGGTGTGCGCGCGATGAAGCACGGCAAGGACTTCCTCAGCGACAAGCCGGGGATGACGACGCTCGAACAACTGGCCGAGGTGCGCCGGACGATTGCCGAGACGGGGCGCATCTACGGCATTCTTTACTCCGAGCGGCTGGAGGTGAAGGCCGCCGTCCAGGCCGGCTACCTGGTGGAGCAGGGCGCGATCGGCAAGGTGGTGCAGACGATTAACATTGCGCCGCACCAAATCAACGCGCCGACGCGACCGGAGTGGTATTGGGACCCGGTGCAGTATGGCGGGATTCTCTGCGACATCGGCTCGCACCAGGCCGAGCAGTTTGTCTATTACACGGGCTCGACGGAAGCGGAGGTGACGGCCTCGCAGATTGCCAACGTCAACCACCCCGAGCGTCCGCTTTACCAGGACTTCGGCGACATGATGCTGCACGGCAACGGCGGCGCGGGCTATGTGCGCGTGGATTGGTTCACGCCGGACGGGCTGGGCGTCTGGGGCGACGGGCGGCTCTTCCTCCTCGGCACCGAGGGTTACATCGAGCTGCGCAAGTACGTGGACGTGGCCGGGCGGGCGGGCGGCAATCACCTCTTCGTCGTGGACCGCAAGCAGGCGCGCTACATCGACTGCAACAACGTCGTGCTGCCCTTCGGACCGCAATTCGTCGGCGACATCGTCAACCGCACGCACACGGCGCAGAACCAGGAGCAGGCGCTGCTGGCGGCCGAGCTGGTGATCCGGGCACAGAAGAACGCGCGGGTGCTGACCTTCGGGCGGCAAGGGTGAGCGGGTTGCGGAAAAGGGCCCCAGGATGGGCGAGCAGTTTGTCGGACAGTTGGGGGGCACCCAGGCTTTTCGGGAATTCCACCCCAGCGTAAGCCCTGGGTACACCATCCTCGCCGCGTCTCTGCCCTTGCGGTCAGGGTGGGTGAGCCGGACACTGCTCAGCTTTCTATCGCAAACCGCTCAAGGCCTCTTGGAACCACACCTATCTGTTGAAATTGCTGGGGGTTCGATATGCGCCGGCCCTGCTTGCGCTCACATGAATCGGTAGAGGAGAATGTCGCCATGCGGGTGAGCGGCAGAAGCGCGATTCTGGCCGGGTTGGCGCTGGGTTGCCTGCTGGCCCTGCCGGCGCAGGACAAGGACTTGAGCCGCGGCCGCTTCGGCAGCGCGCGCGAGCAGGCGCCCGAGGCCCAGCGCGTGGACATCAACCGCGCCAGCATCGAGGAACTGATGCGGGTTCCCGGCATGACGCGCAGTTGGGCCGGACGCATCGTTCGCTTCAAACCCTACCGCAGCAAACAGGACCTGGTGGACAACGGCATTGTCACCGGCGAATTTTACGAGCGCATCCGCGGTTACATTGTTGCTCATCGCGTGCCGAGGCCGTGAGGTGCGCGGGGCCGGCGCGGTATCCTGAGGACCCAGTGCCACGCGATGAGAAGCTCTCGATTCAACCAGGCGAATGAGCAGGCAAGTCAGCCTCGCTGGCGGCCGCGCGATACGGCTGCGGTGGTGCTGCTCTTCTCGGCCACCGCTGCCTTCGTGCTCTGGCAGAACGCGCGCGTCTCCATCCTCTGGGACGCGAGCTACACGCTCGACACCGGCACGCGCATCGCGCAAGGTCAATTGCCCTATCGCGACTTCCCCCTGGCGCACGCGCCGCTGACCTTCCTCGTCCAGGCGTTGATCATCCGGCTCGCCGGGCGCGTTTACTTTTACCACGTACTCTACGCGGCAGCCGCTGCCGGCGCGGCGACGCTGCTCGCCTGGCGCATTGCTCTGAATACGCTCCGCGCGCGGGTGACGGCGGCGTGGAGCATCGCAGTGTTGCTGGCGGCTCCGCTCGCCGTTCTGGGCATTTACTGCGTTCTGCCCTTTCCTTCCTACGATTGCGACTGCGCGCTGGCGGTCCTGCTGGCGCTCTTCTGCTGGCAGCGGCTGCCGAACGGAGAGACTCCTCCGGAGTACGGCCGCCAATGGAAGACGCTTGCCGGGCCCTTCCTCACCGGAGTGCTCTTGTCGTTGCCGCTTTTCTTCAAGCAGAACATCGGGCTTCCGTTTCTGGCCGTGGCGGTTGTCGTTCTTTGCCAGTTGGTTGCACGGACGAAGATACGGCATGGAAATCGTGCCGGCGCGGTAGCGATGGCCGCCGTGCTCTCAGGCGCCGTGGCCGGTCTGCTGCTGGCCGCGCTCGTGCTGCACCTGACCGTGGGCGTTGGCAACTATCTCCACTGGACCATCGGCTTTGCCGCGGCGCGCCGTATGCCCGGAGCGGCGGCAATGCTTGCCGTCTACCGCGAGCCAGGCTTGCTGTGGCAGTTGCCCTCGGTTGCTGCCGGTTTGCTGCTGTTGCGGAGCCGGTTCGGTGCGAGGCTTTGGGCGCGGCTCGGCGCGCTGGCCCTGCTCGCCGCGCCGTTTCTCTGGGCGCTGTTCAGCTTTCTTGCCGCCGAAGACAGCGACGACCGCGCCGATGCGCTGCTTGCGTTATGGCCGCTTCTTCTGGTCCTTTCATGCGCTCTGGCCGTTCACCGCCTGCTCCGCGATCGAACCCCGCGCGGGATGCTTCCACTGCTTGTGCTCGCGGCCATCCACGGCACTCTGCTCTCGCAGCAGTTGTGGGGGTCCACCTACGCCATCTGGCCGCTGTTTATGCTCCTGCTTGCCGAGTTGGCGCGAACGCTTGGCGGATGGGAACGGAGCGCGACACAAGGGAACGCGCCACGAGTTGCGCCGCTGCTCGCCGCTGTTGCCGCGCTGGTGCTGCTCGTCTGCGGCGGCTTCTACGCCGCCAGCCAAGAGCGCCTTTCTTACGCGCATATCGACGAGGGAGAGCTGCGGCACTCCAGCCTGCCCGAGCTCAAAGGGATGGCCGTGCGCGGCGATTACCTGCCCGAGTTCGAGGAGCTTCTGCGCTTTGCGGCCGGGGAGATTCCGCCCGGCGACGGACTGATCCTGCTGCCCGGCGAAGACCCGTTCTACTTTGCCACCGGGCGCAGGCCGCGGTTCCCCGTCCTGCTCTTCGACCCGGCGACGGATCCGCTCTCGCCCGCGCAACTGGCGGCCGAGGCGCGCAGCCGCGGGATTCGCTGGCTTGTGGTCAAGCGCCATCTGCAGATTCGCGAGGACATGATGCCGGAGCGCGAGGCCGCGCTCGATGAACTGAAGAAGCTCTTCCGGCCTTATCGCACCCTGCGCGGTTACGAGATCTACCGGCGCGCGGAGTAGTAACTAATTGGAGGCGTCCCGCGCGGCCAGCAGCCCGCGCATATCGCGGACGACGATCTGCCGCGCGTCCACGTCGAGCAGCCCCTCGGCCTGCAGCCGCATCAGGTTGCGCGAGATGAGCTCGCGCACGGTCCCGAGCTGATGGGCCAGCTCCTGGTGGCTGGCGGGCAGCAGGAACTCAACGCCGCGCTCGGTCTGCCGGCCGCTGCCTTCGGCGAAGCGGACCAGCGCGGCAATCAGACGCTGGCGAATGGTGGTGAACGAGAGCTCTTCGATGATGTTCACCAGTTGACGCAGCCGCGCGCCCACCACCGAAAGCACATTCAGCGCTACCGCCGGATGATCCATGCAGAAGGCGTGGAAGCTACGCCGCGAGATGAAAGCAATCTCGGTCTCTTCCATCGCGGCCACCGTGGCTGGATACGGGCCGCCGTCGAAGACCGGCAGTTCGGCCACCGTTCCGCCCGGGCCTTCGACGCCGAGCAACTGCTCGCGCCCGCCCGCCGAGATCTTGAAGATGCGCACCCTTCCGCGCGCCACGATGTACAGCCCTTTGCAGGACTCGCCTTCGGAGAAGAGAATCTCGCCCGCGGCAAAGCGCTTGCGCACGGCGAGCGCGGCCAGCGACTGCACCTCGGGGCGCGAGAGGTCGCCCAGCAGGGCGGTCCTGCTCAGCGCGGCCGACAGATCGATGCGTTCCATGGGCACGATTGCGATTCTAGAGCATTTCGGGGGCGTTTGTGGACTTGCCAAGTGGCGCGCTTCAGCTCGCTGTCTCGTACGACTCGCTCCCGCGCCTTTCGGCCTTGTGCGGCGGTTGCGAACCAATGACCCTGGTCGGGGCCGCGCGGAAGGCGATGGGGTTCCGCTCCGGCGTCAGGCACGCCACAACAGTGGCCGCGATCAAACGCAGATCCGAGCCCGGCGTGGCGCGGCACATGTACCGGGTGTCCAGGCGCGCTTTGAACGGCGTGATGCGCCGGTGATAGAACGCATCGAGGTGGGAGGGATCGAGCCCTTTGAGAATCTCCTCCTCGCGGCGGAAGGCGAGCGTGCCCACGCCGGTGATTCCCGGCCGATAGGGCATGTTAACGATGACGGCATGCTCGGGAAGCTTGGGCCGGGGGCCGACGATACTCATATCTCCGCGCAGAACGTTATAAAACTGGGGCAGTTCGTCGAGCTTGAGCCTGCGCAGCCAGCGCCCCAGCCGGGTGATGCGGCGGTCTCCGTCGCGGGTAATTCGCGGACCTTCCTTTCCTGGGGCGGAAACCACCATGCTGCGGAATTTGTAAATTCGGAAGAGCCGGCCTCCGCGGCCGACCCGTTCCTGCACAAACAGGGCTGGACCCGGCGAAGTCAGCCGCACGCAGAGCGCGATGGCCAGCATCGGCAGGACAAAGACAGACACGACCGCCAATGCCACCGTTACGTCGAGCAGGCGCCGTGAGAGCGAAAGGCTCCATGCGCTTGCCGTGGGATTCAGGAAACGCACGGGGCGCAGCGAGCGAGCGACGCCTTCGTTTTTGAGCGCGGACGCGGAAAGAGCGGATTCGGGAAGCGGGCTCGGTTCGGAAGCTTGAATAACTGGCGTCATTGCGATTGACCTCGGCAGGTTGCGCAAGGATTGCGTAAGCAAGAGAAAGGCCCAGCCGTCGCGGCAGAGCTTTTCCTGTTCTGGTCCATGACTCGCAACCGGAGCTTCAACCGCTGCCGCGAGGCGAGCGGTACTTAGAAAGTTTGGAACTATTTGTGCGTAGATGAGCGGCCGGCGAGAAGAAATAGGCGGTGGTGCATGGTGCGAATGGAACAAGTCCCGTTTTTGAACCGGGATGAATGATCTCCGATGAGAAAAAGCACACTCACGAGCTGAGATTGTGTTAGCGGCGCCTTATTTAGGTGGAGAGAAGGAAAGCCACCGGCAAGATATGCCGGAGGCTGAGCGGGAAACCCGGCTTCGCGGTAACTTGAAGATGTTTGTGGGTCTCTCCCTTGCCGTGTACATGGACATCTGCGTGCGGGATCAACCGCGAATTTGCGCCGCTGCCGCTGTTGCCCGCAGGTTTGTCGTGCCAGTAATTCGCAGGAAGCGGCTTCCGGCGCCATCGCTGCGCGCGCCCGCGCTGACGCAGTCTGGCAGTATAATCGGGGCCATGGCGAAGGATGTTGAGAGGCAGTCCGAGGCTGTCGTTTCAGGCTCTGCGACTGCGCAGGATGCTTCCCCCGAGAGCGCTGCGACGGCGGCCAAACTCAAGGCCCTCGAAGCGCGATTGCTCGAACTGGGCAGCGTGATGGTGGCCTACTCGGGCGGCGTGGATTCGGCCTTTCTGGCGGCGACGGCGCACCGCGTCCTCGGCGGCCGGATGCTTGCCGTGCTGGCCGATTCGCCCTCGCTTGCCCGCCGCGACTTCGACACCGCCTGCGCCTTTGCCCGCGAGCAGGGGATTCCGCTGCGCATCGTTCACACCGAAGAACTGGACCGGCCGGAGTATGCGCGCAACGACGCCGACCGCTGCTTTCATTGCAAAACCGAGCTCTTCGGCGCCATGCAGGCGCTCGGGCCGAGCCTCGGGTTCGAGCGCATCGCCTACGGCATGAACGCCGACGACACGCGCGACTACCGGCCCGGTCAGCGCGCCGCCGCGGACCACGCGGTGCTGGCGCCGCTGGCGGAGGCCGGCCTGACCAAGCTCGAAGTGCGCGCCCTCTCGCGAGCCGCGGGCTTCCCGCTCTGGGACCGGCCCGCCTCGCCCTGCCTCTCCTCGCGCATCGAGTACGGCCGCGCGGTCA